>NZ_JBSIBZ010000003.1:0-202391 GCF_058245575.1 Streptomyces sp. UF-297
CCCCCCCCCCCCCCCCCCCCCCACCGCTGCGTCACTGATCATCCGCCGATGGCCTGCCGGTCACCTGCTGACAACAAAGCGACCGGTCCTGCACACTGTTCGCCGGGCGACGCCGTCTGTTGCCTGAATGTAAACGGAGTTGAGTGTCCACGCCTCAACTCGGCGGCGCTATATGCCCATTTCTGCAACCTATGCATTTATGAAGGGTTGTTGCCTATCTCACAACGCCGGGCCGGCCTTGAATTGGACCCGTCAATCCGACAGGGTTTCGAGCCAGCCCGGCGGAGATCTTCCTCTTCGTCCGGGCTGTCGCACAACGCTTTCCCCCCACACCACGAACGAGGAGAATCCTCGCAATGGCTCACGCTCACAAGCGTTCCAGCAGGAAGCGTCTCATCACGGGCATAGCCGCCGTCGTGGCCGCCACCGGCATCGCCACCGTCACCGCGGTCACCGCGGGCGCGGCCGCCCCCGCCGAGGGCAAGGTCTACGGCGCCGAGGCCAAGGGTGCCGTCAGCGGCAGCTACATCGTCATGCTCAAGCAGTCCGCGAAGTCCTTCTCCGCCCGCACGGCCGAGAACAAGGACCTCGCCGCCAAGTACGGCGGCACGGTCAAGCGCACCTACAGCTCCGCCCTGAACGGCTTCTCGGCCACCGGGCTCAGCGCCGACGAGGCCAAGCAGCTCGCCGCCGACCCGGCCGTCGACAAGGTCGTCCAGAACAAGAAGTTCCACATCAGCGGCACCCAGGACAACCCGCCGTCGTGGGGTCTGGACCGGATCGACCAGGCCGACACCCAGGGCGACAAGAAGTACAACTACCCCGACAGCGCCGGTGAGGGCGTCACCGCGTACGTCATCGACACCGGTGTGCGCATCTCGCACAAGGACTTCGAGGGCCGCGCCTCCTCCGGCTTCGACGCCATCGACAACGACAACGATGCCAGCGACGGCAACGGCCACGGCACGCATGTCGCGGGCACCATCGCCGGAAAGGCGCACGGCGTCGCCAAGAAGGCCAAGATCGTGGCCGTCCGGGTCCTGGACGACCAGGGCTCCGGCAGCACCGAGCAGGTCGTCGCGGGCATCGACTGGGTGACCAAGAACCACAAGGGCCCCTCGGTCGCCAACATGTCCCTCGGCGGTGGCGTGGACGAGGCCCTGGACGCGGCCGTCAAGAAGGCCATCGCCTCCGGCGTCACCTTCGGCGTCGCGGCGGGCAACGAGTCCGCCGACGCGGCCCAGAGCTCCCCGGCCCGGGTCAAGGAGGCCATCACGGTCGCCTCCAGCACCAACACCGACGACCAGTCCGACTTCTCCAACTTCGGCAGCGTCGTGGACCTCTACGCCCCCGGCTCGGACATCACCTCGTCCTGGAACGACAGCGACGACGGCACCAAGACCATCTCCGGTACGTCGATGGCCACCCCGCACGTCGTGGGTGCCGCCGCCGTCTACCTGGGTGCCCACAAGGACGCCACCCCTGACGCGGTCGCCAAGGCGCTGACCGACGGTGCCACGCCCGACAAGATCAAGAACCCGAGCGAAGGCACCCCCAACAAGCTGCTGAAGGTCGTCGAGTAACCACTCGCCGCCCCACTTCAGCACCCTCAACCGACCGTCGTGCCCGCCCCCACGGGGCACGGCGGTCGGTTGCGTTGTGGGTCGGGCGCGGGAGCCGGACCGCGGTGTCGACAACTCCGTCACCCGTGTGAGTGACCCTGCTGCCCGGCTCATCCACAGGAGGCTCCCTCCGTTCCACCCGCAACTCCCCTTCTCGCTACCGTCGGTGACATGCACGGAGGACTGCCGTTCATCGGCATCAGCACCGTCGTCTACGGCGCGATCGGCCTGGTCGTCGCTGCGGCCGACGTGGTACGCAAGCTCGGGGGAGCTCATGCAGCAGCGCACACAACCGACCAGTACACCCGGCGCAACGCGTCGGCGGACACCCGGCGTCACGGTCATCGTGCCGGCCCACAACGAACAGGACGGCCTGCCCGCGACGCTGGAATCCGTCCGGCGCCAGACCGTCCCGCCTGACCGCGTCATCGTCGTCGACGACGCCTCGACCGACCGTACGGGCGAGGTCGCGGCCTCGTACGGCGCGACCGTCCTGCGCCCGCCCCGCAACCTCGGCAGCAAGGCCAAGGCGCAGAACTACGCCCTCGCCCACTGCACCACCGACCTGGTCCTGGCCGTCGACGCCGACACCGTCCTCGCGCCCGACTACATCGAGAAGATCGTCCCCGCCTTCGACGACCCGCGCGTCACCGTCGCCGCGGGCAACGTCCAGACCCGCCACACCCGGACCCTCTGGGAGCGCGGCCGCTCCACGGAATACCTCTTCGGCTTCCACTGGCACCGCCCCATCCAGGCCCGCGCCAACAGCCCGCTGGTCTGCTCGGGCTGCTGCTCCGCCTTCCGCCGCACCGACCTGCTCGCCTTCGGCGGCTTCCCGACCCGCACCATCGTCGAGGACATGGACTACACCTGGTCCCAGCAGATCACCGGCCGCCGCGCGGTCTACGTCTCCGCCGCCCAGGCCTGGGCCGCCGACCCCGAATCCCTGACCTACCTCCGCAAACAGGTCTGGCGCTGGATGGCCGGCTTCTGCCAGAACGTCCGCCTCCACCTCCCACAACTCCTCACCCGCAAACCCCTCCTGGCCCTCTGGGTCCTCCTCGCCCTCCTCGAAATCCTCACCGCCCCCCTCTGGTGGGCCACCCCCTTCCTCACCACCGCCCTCACCGACCACCCCCTGTCCACCACCCTCACCTGGTGGACCGCCACCGAACTCCTCCTGACCCTCCCACCCCTCCTCTACGCCACCCGAAAACGCCACCTCTCCCCATGGCGCGTCATCCTCAACCTCCCGTGCGTCTACGCCACCAAGGCCGTGAACCTCGTCTACGCCTGGAAGGCCCTTGTCGTCGAACTGGTGCTGGTTCCCCTGCGCTTGGCGCGCGGCCTGACGGTGTACGAGAAGGGCCGGGCGGACTGCCCGGCGGCTAGGCCCGTGGCCGGGGGCGCAGTGTGACGGTGCCCGGTGGGAAGGCTTCCGTCCCCAGGACATGGTCGGCGTCGGTGATCGAGACGGTGAGCCCGTCCAGGTCCGACAGCGGGGAGAGGTCGAGTTCTCGCAGTGCCTCCGCGTTGGAGAAGAGGACGAGGCGTTTCAGGCCGGGGAAAGCGTGTTTGACGGGGGTCAGATCGCCGTACCCCAAGGGTGTGTTGAGGGTGAGTGTCGTCACGTTCGGCATGACGGGGTGTGTGGCGAGCCGGCGGACGTCCTGTAGGTAGAGCTGCATTGCGCTCAGCTTGGGCAATCGGGCGATCTCGGCGTGATCGGCGGACGTCGTCATCGAGCTGACGTAGCTGACGAACTCGAGACTCTGATATCTGCTGATCCCGACGAGGCGCGTCGTCTCGCAGGTCCTTTCCCAGACATAGAGGCGTCGGAGTTCAGGAAGGGAGGGGAAGTGCTGCACCGAGTCGTGAATGAGGGGTGTGTTCAGATTCAGTTCGCGAAGAGTGGTGACCGGAGTGAGTGGGATGAGGCTTATCGGCTGTTGTCCGTGCCACAGCGCGAGGTTCGTCAAGGGTGCTTGGGCGATGGGGCTGAGGCCGGCGGTGCTCTGGAATCCGCTCAGATGGAGGTCGCGAAGTGACGGAAGCGAACGGACATAGGAGATATCACTCGTGCAAGGACCGGCGAGGCTGAGGTGTGTGACCTGAGGAAGGGTGAGCGCAGCCAGCACATCGTCCGGCGTGAAGGGTCCGTTGAAAGAGAGGCGGCTCTGCTGCGTCAATCTGCCGAGCCACTTCAATTGCGCATGGCGTTCCACGTAGATCTGGACATCTGGTTCCGTCACATGGGAAAGGACTTCTTCCGCATACTCGTCAATGTCGAAGGACACCCAGGACAGGGCCAGTTCGGATGCGACCAAGCGGCTTGGATGATTTCGGAATCTCTTCAGGACGGCGACACCGTTGCCGCCGACCATGCGCGCCGTCTGGGCCACCGCACGGGCTTCGTCCTCCGCCAATCCGTCCGGGCCGGGCAGGAGCCCCAGGATCACGCGCCCGGCGGCTGCGAGTTTCCTGGCCTCGGCCCAACTGCGCGGCGGCAGCAGTGCCGCGGTGCGGGATTCCACCTCCGCGCGCACCGCAGGATCCAGCTCCGTGGCCTGTTCCAGGCAGGCCATGGCCAGCAGGTGCAGGCGGGTGCGGTGCTTGGCGGTGCGGTCGCCGCGGGTGATCAAACGGCGCAGGAGGGTGGCGCGTTCGGACGGGCGGGCGTGGGCGACGGCCATGCGCAGGACGTCCTCCCACAGGTCGTCGTGGGCCTGGCGGACCAGCAGGCCCAGATCGCGGGCCTCGACGGCTGCCTTCGCGCCGAGATAGTCCTGGAAGGTGCGGTGGACGAATTCGATGGTGTCGGCGCTGGGGCGGCGCAGCAGCCCGCTGCGGGAGACGAGGTGGGACAGGAGCCGTGAGGTGTCGCCCTGGCAGGAGACGTCCGGCATGGCGGGCAGCGCCTCGTCGAGCAGCCCGAGGGCGGTCTCCTGGTCCATCTCGGACTGGCCGTTGCGGATCAGCCAGTAGGCCAGGCGCTGGAGGAGCTGGACGCTCTGGTGCTGGGTGAGCTCGATGCCCTCGGGGGTGGCGATGCCGCGCTCGTTGTCCCTGCGGACGAGGAGCATGGACAGGGCCGCCTCGTACAACTCCATACGGCCGTTGGGCAGATGTCCGCGGCGGTCCCGGTGCAGGGCACAGATCAGCGCGCACATGAGAGGGGTAGTGGCCAGCTCGGCCAGCTCGTGCTGGGCGCGGATCGCGTCCTTGAGATTCGCCTCCAGGACGTCGACGGCGGCGCGTTCCTCCTGGTCGCTGAGCCCGGAGCGGACGGCGGAATGCCAGCGGGTGACGAAGACGGTGATGTCCTGCCGGTTCATCGGGCGGACCGTCAGTTCCGCGAAGGCCGCCTCGGACAGCCAGCCCTCGGGCACCGCCGAGGGGCGGGTGGTCACCAGGAAGCGGCCGCGCGGGTAGGTGGCCAGGAGTTCGGCCAGCCACTGCCGGGTGTGGTCGCGGGACTGCTGGGGCACTTCGTCGATGCCGTCGATGAGCAGCAGCCCGCGCCCGGCGGTCAGCACGCGGTCCGCCCAGCCCGCGGGCTGGGCGGCGGCGAGCATGCTGCCGGTGGACGACAGAAAGCGGTCCGGCGGCGGCAGGGCCGCCTGGCGGACGAGGGCGCGCAGCGGAAGGACGAAGGGGACGAACTCCGACAGGGACGCCAACTCCTGGGGGAGTTGACGGCGTGCGGTGGCCACCGCGAGCCACTGGAGGAGGGTGGTCTTGCCGCTGCCCGCGAGCCCGCGTACGAGGGTGCGTTCCTTGCCTGCCAGGGCTCGTTCGGCCCGCTCCACGCGCAAGGGGGCGTCGCGCTCCGGTGACCGGGCGCCAGAGCCGCCGGAGTCGGCCAGCTCCAGGCTGAGATAGGCGGTGTCCAGCGGCCAGCAGGTCCGGCCTGGATGGCTCAGGTCCAGTCCGACGACGGTCAGTTGGCGGTAGCGGTCGATGACATAGCGCCGGTAGCGCTCTTCGAAGGCGGCATCGGCTGATGACGTGGGGGCATTGAGCGCATCGGGCACCGCGGCGGCGTCCGCCCGCGCCCGGAGCTCCAGCAGCGGGCCGGCGTCCGTACGGAGCACCTTGGCCAGCGCCACCACCGTGTCCTCGGACGGCACCGAACGGCCGTTGAGGGCCTGGCTGACCGTGGTGCGCCCGAGCCCGGAGCGGCGGGTCAGTGCCTCCACCGTCAGTCTGCGCTCGGCCCTGAGCCGCCGCAGCGTGTTCCCCAAGTCATCCAGCAGCAACTGCTGTTGGTGTGCTGGCGAGCGGCTCACACATCTCCTCCCACGTCCCTGGGCGTTCATTTTCGTACGGCCGAACGGTGGCGAACGGGGAATCCGCGAAGTTGGTGGCCAGGAGCGGTGCGGAGCGAGGAGGAAGTGCTGTGAGTCAGGAGCTGACGGTGGTGGCGATGGCGGGCCTGGCGCTGGCCGTCGCGGTGTTGTTCGCCGTACTGGTCGGCGTCGGGGCGGGGGTGCTCGCGAGGGTGGGAGGGGCCAGTCGGGCCTCCGCCCTGCTGCGCGGCGGCGTCGCCTTCGGTGGGGCGCTGACGGTGGGGGTGGCGGTGCTCACGTACGTCACCGGGGTGGTGGTCAGGTGAGGGCGGTGCGGATGCCCCGGTTGTCAGGCGATCAGGGCCGTCTCGTGTGGTGTCAGCGCCTGGTCGTAGCGGTCGGTGAGGAGGCGGGCCAGTTCGGGGGCGGGGCCCAGGACGGAGGCCAGGGTGTCGGCTTCGGCGGCGCCGCGGGCGATGCGGTCGGGCAGGAAGCCGGGGGCGATGACGTACGGGGCGACGGCCACCCGCGCGGCGCCCTCGGCGCGCAGGGCGCGCACGGCGTCCTCGGTGCGGGGGAGGGAAGCGGAGGCGAACGCAGGGCGCACGGCATACCAGCCAGCGGTACGCCGCCACTCCCGCGCGACGTGTGCGATCACTGCGATCGCCTCCGGGTCGGTGGAGCCCGCCGAGGCCAGTACGACCCCGGTCGAGCCGCGGTCGCCGGGCCGCAGCCCGGCTTCGTACAGCCGCCGTTCCAGCGCGGCGGTCAGCAGCGGGGAGGGGCCGAGGACCTCGGCCTGGTGGAGGGCCAGCCGCGGCAGGCGGGCCGCGGACTCCCGCAGTACGGCGGGGATGTCGGACTTGGCGTGGAAGGCGCGGGTGAGCAGCAGGGGGAGGACGACGACGTCGCGTACGCCCTCCGCGTCCAGCCGTTCCAGGACCCGCGGCACGCTCGGCGCGTTGAAGTCCAGATAGCCGACCTCGACGCGCAGCCCAGGGCGCAGCGCCGCCGCCCGCGCGCACAGCGCGCCGACCGTCGCCGCATGGCGGGGGTCGCGGCTGCCGTGCGCGATGACCAGCAGGGTGGGCGGCGGCTGTGCCGGTCCGTGGGCGCGAGGGTGGGCGTACATGGGAGAGGTCCGTTCGGTGCGGTCAGCGGGCGCTCGCGAGCAGGCCGCGGCTGCGCAGCACACGGCGCTCTATCGGCGCGAAGATCAGCAGCTCGATGCCGATGCCGACGACGAGGATCAGCAGGATGGCGGCCAGGACGAGCGAGAGGTCGGAGTCCACCCGGCCCTGGTCCAGGAGCTGGCCGAGGCCGGCGCCCAGGTCGGGGGAGGTGGCGATGAGTTCGGCGGCCATCAGCGAGCGCCAGGAGAACGCCCAGCCCTGCTTGAGGCCCGCGAGGTAGCCGGGCAGCGCGGCGGGCAGCAGTACGTGGCGTACGCCCGCGAGTCCCGTGGCGCCGATCGTGCGCCCGGCCCGCAGGAAGAGCGGCGGGATCTGGTCGACGCCCGCGACCAGGCCGTTGGCGATGGAGGGTACGGCGCCCAGCAGGATCACCGCGTAGATGGTGGCGTCGGTGATGCCGAACCAGATGATCGCGGCGGGCACCCAGGCCACCGAGGGCAGCGACTGGAGCCCGGAGAGGATGGGTCCGATGGCGGCGCGTACGACGCGGACCCGGGCGACCAGCAGTCCGAGCGGCGTGCCGATGGCGAGCGCGGCGGCGAAGCCGAGCGCGCCGCGCGAGACGCTCTGCCAGACGTAGCCCAGCAGCGTCCCGTCCAGCCACTTGTCCTGGATGGAGCGGGCCACGTCGAGCGGGCCCGGCAGCTGGTAGTGCGGCTTGAGTTCGAGGTGGTAGGCGAGCTGCCACAGCGCCAGCACGAGCAGTACGGCGATCAGCGGCGGCCCGGCCTTGGCCAGCAGCGTGCGCAGCAGCGGCGGGCGGCTGACGACGGAGGTCTCCAGCGCGTCGAGCCCGGCCTCCAGGCCCGCGACATCCGCACGGCCGTGACCGGCACTGCCGCCGCCACCGGCACTGCCGCCGGCACCGGCACCGTCACCGCCACCGCCGGTCGCCGGCCGCGCCGGGGACTCCGGCCCGGACGCGGGACTCTTGGCCAAGGACGGTGCGGCGGACCGCTCAGCGGTCTGCGAACCCGACGGCGGCGAAGCCGATGAAGCAGATGTCGACGAAGCAGATGTCGACGAAGCAGATGTCGACGAAGCAGATGTCGACGAAGCAGAAGCCGACGAAGCAGATGTCGATGGAGCAGAAGTCGATTCAGTGCTGGCCATGTCGGCGGATCTCCCCACGGAGCTGTTCGGTGATCTCTACGGAGAGTTCGGCGACGGCCGTGTCCTCGATGCGGCGCGGCTGCGGGATGTCCACCGTCCACTGGCGCGCGATCCGCCCCGGCCGCGAGGACAGCAGCACCACGCGCTGCGCGAGCCGCACCGCCTCGCGCACGTTGTGCGTGACGAACAGGACCGACAGCCTGGTCTCCGCCCAGATGCGGGTCAGCTCGTCGTGCAGCACATCGCGGGTGATGGCGTCCAGCGCCGCGAACGGCTCGTCCATCAGCAGCAGTTGGCTGTCCTGGGCCAGCGCCCGCGCCATCGCCACCCGCTGCCGCATTCCGCCCGACAGCTCGTGCACCCGCTTGCCGTACGCGCCCTTCAGGCGTACGAGCTCCAGCAGCCGCTCGGCCTCGGGGCGTCGCTCCGGGCGGGGCATCCCGCGCAGCTTGAGGGCGAGTTCGATGTTGCGGCCCGCCGTCAGCCACGGGAACAGGGCGTGTTCCTGGAACATCAGGGCGGGCCGCCCGCCGGGTACGTCGATGGCTCCGGCGGTCGGCGCGTCCAGCCCGGCCACCAGGTTGAGCAGCGTGGACTTCCCGCAGCCCGAGGCGCCCAGGAGGCAGACGAACTCACCGGGCGCGACATCGAGCGCTATGTCGTCCAGCACGTGCTGCTGCGCGCCGGGACGTCCGAACGACTTGGAGACATGGTCGATCCGGGCCGCGTAGGAGACCGCGGTGCTGTCGGCTGCCGTGGCCTGCCGGGTGAGAGTGGTGGTCGTCATCGGTGTCACCTCCTGGGTACCGAGCTGGTGCGAGAACTGGGGTGCGGGCGCTGCGGTGCAGATCCGTCGTGCAGTTCTGTGGTGGAGATCCGCGGAGATCAGTGGAGATCGGTGGAGATCGGTGGAGATCCGTGGCGGGACGCCGCGTGCGCGGCTACTGGGCGCCCAGGCCGGCCGCGCCGACCGTGGGCCGCCCCTCGGCCTTGAGCACCTTGTTGAGGAGCGTGAGGTCGTAGATGTTCTTCAGGTTCGGCGCGGTCAGCAGGCCGGCCTTCACCGCGTGGTCCGCCTCGTCGCCCAGCGTCGAGGCCAGCGGGTCGTCCAGCACATCGACGTTCTTGAACGCGGGGTCGAGCACCTTGGCGGGCAGTTCGCTGCCGCCGTCAGCCTTCAGCTGCGCGTTGACGGCCTGCTTGGCCTTGTCGGGGTTCTCCTTGATCCACGCGTTGGTCTTCACCGACCCGCGCAGCACGGCCTCGACGACCTTGGGGTGCTCCTTGAGGAACTTCTGGGAGACGATGATGTTCGTGATGACGAACTTCCCGTCCTTCCACAGCTTCTTCTCGTCCAGCAGCACCTTGCCGCCCTCGGCGACCAGCTTGGACGCGGTGGGCTCGGGCACCCAGGCGCCGTCCAGGCTGCCCTGCTTGAAGGCGGTGGGGATCTCCTTGTTGTCCTGGCGGATCACCGAGACATCGCCCTTGCCGGTCTGCGCGTCGACCGTGTGGCCCTTCTCCGCCAGGTAGTTCAGCAGCGCCACGTCCTGGGTGTTGCCCTTCTGGGGCGTGGCGATCCGCTTGCCCTTCAGGTCCTCCAGGGACTTGACCTTGTCGGGGTTGACCACGAGCGAGACCCCTCCGGACGCCGAACCGCCGATGATCTTCAGGTTCTGGCCGCCGGACTTGGTGTAGCCGTTGATGGCGGGGGAGGGGCCGATCCAGCCGATGTCGATGGTCTGCGCGTTCAGCGCCTCGATCTCGGACGGGCCCGCGTTGAAGACATACGGCTTGATCTTGGTGCCGCCCAGCTCCTTCTGGAACAGGCCCTCGTGCTGCCCCACCAGGGCCGTGGCGTGGGTGACGTTCGCGAAGTAGCCGATCTTGACGGAGTCCAGGCCGTCGAGCTTGGCGCCCTTCGCCTCGACCTTGGCCCTGCCGTCCGTCTTGGCCTGGGAGCCGTAGCCGCACGCGCCCAGCGCGCCGATCAGCAGGGGGACGGTGGCGGCGGCCGCCAGGAGGCGCTTTCGTACGGCAGGCACGGGAGGGGTTCCTCTCGTAGGGCCGGGAGGGTACGCGTCAGGGCGCGCCCGGCAGTTCGGCGGATCTTCGGAAGGGGGGCGTGGGGGGTACGCGGCGGGTGGTCGGGGTCAGCACGCACATCGCCCGACCCCTCCCTGGCCGCTGCCGAGCGCACCGCTGCCGACGCGGCCGCCTTCCTTGGCGAAGGTGGAGAAGAAGTCCGTCATCCGGCGCATGGTCAGAAGTCCCATCCCTCGTCGTCCGCCACCGCGTCCGCCGCCTCGACAGCCTTGGCGGCAAAGGAGGTTCCGGCCATCCCCGCGGTCAGCGTCGTCCCGTCGGCCGGGTCGATGAGCAGGAAGGACCCGGTACGCCGGGAGTCGGCGTAGTCGTCCAGCGCGAGCGGCTCGGCGGTACGCAGCACCACCCGCCCGATGTCGTTGGCGACCAGCTGACCGGGCGCGGGGTGCCGGGAGAGGTCGTCCAGCGTGAGCCGGGAGCAGATCTCCTTGACGATCGCCTTGACGGTGCGGGTGGTGTGCTTGAGCAGCACCCGGTGCCCCACGGTCAGCGGCTGGTCGGCGACATGGCACACGGTCGCCTCGACGTCCTGCGTGACGGCGGGCGCGCCGGCCGTCGGCGCGATCAGGTCGCCGCGCGAGATGTCCAGGTCGTCCGAGAGGAGCAGGGTCACCGACTGCGGCGCCCAGGCGATGTCCACGGACGTGCCCAGCGCGTCGATGCCCTTGATGGTGCTGGTCCGGCCCGAGGGCAGTACGGTGACCTGCTCGCCGACCCGCAGCGCACCGGAGGCGATCTGCCCGGCGTAGCCCCGGTAGTCGGGGTGCTCGGAGGTCTGACCAGCAGGTGCCGCGCGCAGCGCGTCGTTGTGCGGGCGGGGGCGGGCGACGGGCGGGCGGATGACGTACTGGACGGGGAAGCGGGCCGGGCAGGTGGCCAGGTCGTGGCTGACCGGCACGGTCTCCAGGTGTTCCAGGACGGTCGGCCCGCCGTACCAGTCCATGTGCGCGGAAGGCTCCACGACGTTGTCGCCGGCCAGCGCCGAGATGGGAATGGCGGTCATCTCCGGCACGCCCAACTCGCCCGCGTACGCGGTGAATTCCTCGGCGATCGCGGCGAAGACGGGCTCGGCGTAGTCCACCAGGTCCATCTTGTTCACGGCCAGCACCACGTGCGGCACCCGCAGCAGCGCGGCGAGGGCGGCGTGCCGGCGGGTCTGCTCGACCACGCCGTTGCGCGCGTCCACCAGCACCACGGCCAGCTCGGCGGTGGAGGCGCCGGTGACCATGTTGCGGGTGTACTGCACATGCCCGGGGGTGTCGGCGAGGATGAAGCGGCGCCGGGGCGTGGCGAAGTAGCGGTAGGCGACGTCGATGGTGATGCCCTGCTCGCGCTCGGCGCGCAGCCCGTCGGTGAGCAGGGCCAGGTCGGGCCCTTCGGCGCCGCGGCTGCGCGAGGCGTGCTCGACGGCCTCCAGCTGGTCGGCGAGCACCGACTTGGAGTCGTGCAGCAGGCGTCCGACCAGGGTGGACTTGCCGTCGTCCACGGACCCGGCGGTGGCGAAGCGCAGCAGGGTGGTGGCCGCCGCGTCAACAACAGTGGTCATGGTTAGAAGTACCCCTCGCGCTTGCGGTCTTCCATCGCGGCCTCGGAGAGCTTGTCGTCGGCGCGGGTGGCGCCGCGCTCGGTGAGCCGGGAGGCGGCGATCTCGGCGATGACCTGCTCCAGCGTCACCGCGTCGGAGTCCACCGCGCCGGTGCAGGACATGTCGCCGACGGTGCGGTAGCGGATCAGCCGCCGCTCGACGCGCTCGCCGTCCTTGGGCCCGCCCCAGTCGCCCGCGGTCAGCCACATCCCGTTGCGGGCGAAGACCTCCCGCTCGTGGGCGAAGTAGATCCCGGGCAGTTCGATCTTCTCGCGGGCGATGTACTGCCACACGTCCAGCTCGGTCCAGTTGGACAGCGGGAAGACCCGTACGTGCTCGCCGGGCGCATGGCGGCCGTTGTAGAGCTGCCACAGCTCGGGGCGCTGGCGGCGCGGGTCCCACTGCGAGAACTCGTCCCGCAGGGAGAAGACGCGCTCCTTGGCGCGGGCCTTCTCCTCGTCGCGGCGCCCGCCGCCGAAGACCGCGTCGAACCGCTCGGCCTGGATCTTCTCGGTCAGCGGCACGGTCTGCAGCGGGTTGCGCGTCCCGTCGGGGCGCTCGCGCAGCCGCCCGTCGTCGAGGTAGTCCTGTACGGAGGCGATGTGCAGCCGCAGCCGGTGCTCGGCCACCACCTTGTCCCGGTAGGCCAGCACCTCGGGGAAGTTGTGGCCGGTGTCCACGTGCAGCAGCGAGAAGGGGACGGCCGCGGGGGCGAACGCCTTCAGCGCCAGGTGCAGCATGACGATGGAGTCCTTGCCGCCGGAGAAGAGGATCACCGGCCGCTCGAACTCGCCCGCCACCTCGCGGAAGATGTGCACCGCCTCGGACTCCAGCAAGTCCAGGTGGGACAGGGCGTAGGGGCTGTCCGCCCCCTCGGCGGCCTCGGCGTTCCCGGTGGCGCTCATGTCAGGCCCCTCTCGGTGAGCAGCGCGTACAGCGCCGCCGCGGACTCCTGCACGCTCTGCTGGTGCGACTCGATGCGCAGATCGGGCGAGAGCGGCGCCTCGTAGGGGTCGTCGACCCCGGTCAGGCCGGACAGTTCACCCGCCGCCTGCTTGGCGTACAGGCCCTTCACGTCCCGCTGCGAGCACACCTCGACGGGGGTCGCCACATGCACCTCCAGGTACCCGGTGCCCTCGCTCTGGTGGCGCTTGCGCACCGCCTCGCGCGAGTCGGCGTACGGGGCGATGACCGGCACCAGCGTCAACACGCCCTGGGATGCCAGCAGTTCGGCGACGAAGCCGATCCGCTGGACGTTGGTGTGCCGGTCCTCGCGGGAGAACCCCAGCCCCGCCGAGAGGAACTCGCGGATCTCGTCGCCGTCCAGCACCTCGACCCGGCGGCCCTGGCTCCGCAGCCGCTCCGCCAGCGCGTAGGCGATCGTCGTCTTGCCCGCGCTCGGCAGTCCGGTGAGCCACACCGTGGCGCCCGTCATCCGCTTCTCCCGAAATATCTCAGTGTCGGTCATCCGTGCAGTCCGCACTCGGTCTTGTTGCTGCCGGCCCAGCGCCCGGCCCGCGCGTCCTCGCCCGCGAGCACCCGCCGGGTGCAGGGCGCGCAGCCCACCGAGGCGTAGCCGTCCATCAGCAGCGGGTTGGTGAGCACCCCGTGCTCGGCCACGTAGGCGTCCACGTCCGCCTGGGTCCAGCGGGCGATTGGGGAGACCTTCACCTTGCGGCGCCGCGCGTCCCAGCCCACCACCGGGGTGTTCGCCCGGGTCGGCGACTCGTCCCGGCGCAGCCCCGTGGCCCACGCGTCGTACGAACCCAGGCCCTGCTCAAGGGGCTTGACCTTGCGCAGCGCGCAGCACAGGTCCGGGTCGCGCTCGTGCAGCGCGGGCCCGTACTCGGCGTCCTGCTCGGCCACCGTCCGGCGCGGGGTGAGCGTGATGACGTTGACGTCCATCACCTCGGCCACCGCGTCCCGGGTGCCGATCGTCTCGGGGAAGTGGTAGCCGGTGTCCAGGAAGACCACGTCCACGCCGGGGAAGGCGCGCGCGGCGAGGTGGGCGACGACCGCGTCCTCCATGGAGGAGGTGACGCAGAAGCGCGAACCGAACGTGTCCGCCGCCCACGTGAGGATCTCCAGTGCCGGGGCGTCCTCCAGTTCGCGGCCCGCCCGCTCGGCGAGCGCGGCCGGATCGGTGTCCCGGCCCGGTGCGTTGTGCAGCTTTGTCATGCCGTACTGCCCCCTTGGTCGTTGTCCGGCCGCAGACCCTTGGTCAGCAGCCCGAGGAACGAGAGGCGGAACGCGCGGTTGCAGGCCCCGCATTCCCATGCGCCATGGCCCTCCTCGGAGGGGCGCAGGTCCTCGTCCCCGCAGTACGGGCAGTAGAACGGCGCGGCACGGGAGGTCACTTGAGCGCACCTTCCTCCGCGCGGGCGGCCCAGGTGGCGAAGCGCTCGCCGTCCTCGCGCTGCTCCTGGAATCGGGTCAGCACCCGCTCGATGTAGTCGGGGAGTTCGGCGGCGGTGACCTTCAGGCCGCGGACCTTGCGGCCGAAGCCCGCCTGGAGGCCGAGCGCGCCGCCCAGGTGCACCTGGAAGCCTTCGACCTGGTTGCCGTCGGCGTCCAGCACCAGCTGGCCCTTCAGGCCGATGTCGGCGGTCTGGATGCGGGCGCAGGCGTTGGGGCAGCCGTTGAGGTTGATGGTGACGGGCTCCTCGAACTGCGGCATCCTGCGCTCCAGTTCGTCGATGAGCCAGGCGCCGCGCGCCTTGGTCTCGACGATGGCCAGCTTGCAGAACTCGATGCCGGTGCAGGCCATCGTGCCGCGCCTGAAGGGTGAGGGGCGCACCTGGAAGTCCAGCGCCTCCAGCCCGGCCACCAGGGAGTCGATGCGGTCCTGCGCCACATCGAGGATGATCATCTTCTGCTCGACGGTGGTGTTCAGCCGGTCCGAGCCGTGTGCGGCGGCCAGGTCGGCGATCTTGGTGAGGGTGGCGCCGTCCACCCGGCCCACGCGCGGGGCGAAGCCCACGTAGAAGCGGCCGTCCTTCTGCGGGTGCACCCCGATGTGGTCGCGCCAGCGCGAGCTGGGCTCGGCGGGGGCGGGCCCGTCGGTCAGCTTCCGCTTCAGGTACTCCTCCTCCAGCACCTCGCGGAACTTCACCGGGCCCCAGTCGGCCATCAGGAACTTCAGCCGGGCGCGGGTCCGCAGCCGCCGGTAGCCGTAGTCGCGGAAGATCCCCACGACCCCGGCCCACACGTCCGCGACGTCCTCCAGCGGCACCCAGGCGCCCAGCCGCTCGCCCAGCCGCGGGTTGGTGGACAGCCCGCCGCCCACCCACACGTCGAAGCCGGGGCCGTGCTCGGGGTGCTCGACGCCCACGAAGGCGATGTCGTTGATCTCGTGGACCACGTCCTGCACCGGCGAGCCGGAGATGGCGGACTTGAACTTCCGCGGCAGGTTGGAGAATTCCCTGCTGCCGATGAAGCGCCGCTCGATCTCCTCGATGGCGGGCGTGCCGTCGATGATCTCGTCGGCCGCTATGCCGGCCACCGGCGAGCCGATGATGACCCGGGGGCAGTCGCCGCACGCCTCGGTCGTGGAGAGCCCGACGCCCTCCAGCTTCTCCCAGATGGCGGGCACGTCCTCGATACGGATCCAGTGCAGCTGGATGTTCTGCCGGTCGGTGATGTCGGCGGTGCCGCGCGCGTACTCCTGGGACACCTCGCCGATCACCCGCAGCTGCTGGGTGGTCAGCCGCCCGCCGTCGACGCGCACCCGCAGCATGAAGTACTTGTCGTCCAGCTCCTCCGGCTCCAGGATCGCGGTCTTGCCGCCGTCGATCCCGGGCTTGCGCTGGGTGTACAGCCCCCACCAGCGCATCCGTCCGCGCAGGTCGTTGGGGTCGATCGAGTCGAATCCGGCCTTGGAGTAGATCGTCTCAATACGTGTCCGCACATTGAGACCGTCGTCGTCCTTCTTGAACTGCTCGTTGCCGTTGAGCGGCGTGAAGTGGCCCACCGCCCACTGGCCCTCGCCGCGGTGGCGTCCGGCCTTGCGGCGGGGCGTGGCGGCGGATGCGCGTTCGGAGGTGGCAGCCATGGGTGTACGTCCTTCTGGGCGGCTCAGGGAGGGCGAGGGTGAACGGAGCACAAGCGAGCAAAGGGGGTGCGGGGCACTCGTGTTGACCCGTGCGGGCAGGCCGTATCGCGGCGCGGGTCACGCACCGGGCCGCGGCGTGCGGGATCAGGGGTGCCGGCTCGTCCACTGCGACGGGGACGGCGAAGACGTGGTGCTGGTGGTGCTGCCCGGGGCCGAAGGCCCCTGTGGGGGCAGGGTCAGCTCGCCGGACAGATAGCGCTGGACATGCGGCCGAGGTCGACGTGCCGCCGACTCACCAAGGCAATTCCAGCTTCAGACATGGCAGAAGCGTGGCACGACGTTCTTCGGCCAGTCCACCATTGTCCGAGATATGGACATCAGCGTCCCGCAGAGCGAGACGCTGTGTTGTCGGTCACGCGCGCCGCAAGGCCCGCTCGACGAGCTGGGACTACGCTCCGGCCCACGGACCGGGGGCGGGCACCTCGGGCTCCTGCGCCACCCTGGTGTCGAAGACGCGGAAGCCGCGGCGCTCGTAGTTGGCCATCGCGTACGGCCCGTCCTTGCTGCACGTGTGCACCCACACCCGCTTGGTCTCCTCGCGCCCGGGCCAGCGCGCGGCCAGGTCCCAGGCCCGCGCGGTGCCCTGCGCCAGCAGGTGTCCGCCGATGCGCCGCCCCCGGAAGGCCGCGACCAGCCCGAAGTAGCTGATCTCCACGACCCCTTCGGGCTGTGCGTCCAGCTCGATGTACCCGGCGGGCGTCCCGCGCTCGTAGGCGACCCAGGTCTCCACGCCCGGCCGCCCGAGGAACTCCTCCCACTGCGCGTACGTCCACCCCAGCCGGTCGGTCCACAGGATGTCGCCGCCGACCGCCGTGTAGAGGAAGCGGCTGAACTCGGGCGAGGGCTGTTCGGACCGTACGATCCGTACGTCCTGCCCAGGGGCGGGCTCGGCGGCGGGGACCAGATCGGCGGACGAGGTCTGCTCGAGGGACCAGGTGGTCACGGTGATACTCATGCCCGCCAGCCAATCACGGGCCCGCGACGCCCCCGCACCCTCCTGGCGGGCATGGCCGCCCAGGGCTCCTCCTGTGCGGAGGTGACCGTCCGGCCGTGCCCGCCGGTGAAGCTCACGGCCGCCTGGCGGCCAGTACGGCGGGGGCCGTGGAGTGCGGGAGCAGGTCCCCCGGGCAGCGGGGCAGGCGCAGTTCGACGTCCACGCCGTCGGCGAAGCGGTACGGGCGGTGGGCCAGCACACCGGCCAGTTTGCGCCGCAGACGGGACAGCTCGGCGCGCACCGTGACCGTACGCTCCCGGTCCCCGAACAGGTCGTGCGCCAGCTCGGCGGCGCTGCGCCCCTCGGGGCGGGCCGCCAGCGCGTACAGCAACTCCGCGTGCCGGGGGCTGAGTTCGTGGGACCAGCTGCCGGCCGGGCCGGTGACGGTGACCGACCACTGCGAGCGCCGGCTGATGTCCAGCAGCACCCGGCTGGGCTCGGGCCCGCCGGGGTGGCTGTCGACGTGGATCAGCCAGCCGCCGGGCAGCGGCTCCAGGGTGCACATGCCGTAGCGGGGCAGCCACAGCGGCCCGGCCTCCACGGACTTGGGCAGCGGCACCCGGTCGGGCGGGGCCATGCCGGTGGCCGCCGCCGTCCAGCCGTCCCGGTCCACCGCCAGCGCCCGGCCCGCCAGGCGGGCCAGCACCGGCGCGGCGCCGCACCGCAGCCGCTCCAGGGCGCCGTGGTGGCGGGTGCGCAGCTCGGCCTCGGCGAGCCGGGCGACCGCTGAGACCAGCGACAGCGTCGCCGGGTGGAAGCCGGGCGCGGGCCCGCTGAGGTCCACGATGCCCAACAGGCGCCCGTCACGCGGGTCGTGCAGCGGCGCCGCTGCGCACGTCCAGGCGTGGTGGGTGCGTACGAAGTGCTCGGCGGAGTGCACCAGTACGGGGCGGCGGGCCACCAGCGCGGTGCCGATGGCGTTGGTCCCCACCGTCTCTTCCGTCCAGTCGGCGCCTATGTCGAAGCCGTGCCGGTCGGCCATCTTCCGTACGTGCGCGGAGCCCTCGCGCCACAGCACCCGCCCCTCGGCGTCGGTGACCACCATGATCTGCTGGGCGGCGTCCGCCGCCGCCAGCAGCCCGTCGGCCAGCACCGCGAGCACGGTGGCCAGTTGGGAGGTGTGGCGCCGCTGCTCCAGCTCCTCCACGGGCAGCGGCCGGCGCCGCCGGTCCCGGTCCGGGTCCAGCCCGGCGCCCAGCAGCCGCCGCCAGGACTCACCGATCACCGGCCGCGGCGCGGTGGGCGGCACGCTCCCCGCCAGCGTGGCCTCGCGGACCGTCGCGAGCCGCCGCGCCGTCTCGCGGACCTCCTGGGCCGACCAGATTCCCATGTCGATCGGTCTGTCGCTCACGCATCACTCCGTTGTGCACCGTCCCCCTTGATGCCGCCCATGGTGCCGTCACCGAGCCGCCCTGGACGAGACCTTGGCCGGATCTGATGCAACGGATTGCAACCGTTGTGGCGTAGGACACCCTCCGACAGGCTCTTGGTGTCGCTCCGTTCCCCTGGGAAGCGGCGCCCAGTGCGAGCCAGTCCGCGGTGCGAGCCGTCCACGCGGTGCGAGAGGAGAGGTCACCTTGGTGCCCAGCCCTCCCGTTCCCGTCGTGGTCGCGGTGGCGGACGGTGTACGCCGGGCGCGGCCCCGCAGGCCGGCGCGACATCACGGCGACCCCCGCCTCTGGGCCGCCGACCTGCTCGACGGGCGTCCGGCGGCGCCCGGCGAGGGGTGTGTCCTGGACGGGCCGCGATGGCCGCTCGACGGAGCGGCCGGCCCGCCCGGCAGGTTGCCCGCCCCGGCCGCCGCGTACCGAGCTGTGCCCCCGTGCGGCGCGGAGCGCGGCGGCCAGGGCGGCCTCCTACGGGCCCTCGCCGCTGACGGGGCCCAAGGAGCGCTGGTCGGTTTCCGGCCGAACCTGGCGGAGGACACCCACGTGGCTGTCGTGCCGGCGCAGCGGGAGGCGGAACCCGGTCCCCACCCCCCTCTCAGCGGGGCCGGATTCCGCTGCCGCGCCACACGCCGGTGCCCGTGCCGTCGCCCCTACCGCCCGATGGGGCGGGCCCGTTCCACGATCGCGCCGAGATGCAGCGTGTGCGGCAGCGTGCCGAACGTCGCCCCGTGGTCGCCGCCCAGGCGGGAGGCGCAGAAGGCGTCGGCGACCTCGGCGGGGGCGTACCGCACCAGCAGCGCGCCCTGCAGGACCAGCGCCATCCGCTCCACCAGCCGTCGCCCGCGCGCCTCGATGCCCTCCAGATCGGCGAGCTCGGTCAGCAGCGCCCTGATCGCGCCGTCCAGCCGGTGGTCGGCGCCGCGCGCCGTGCCGATCTCGGTCAACAGGGCGTTCAGCGCGGCCGGTTCGCGGCGCAGCGCGCGCAGCACGTCCAGCGCCTGGATGTTGCCCGTGCCCTCCCACACGGAGTTCAGCGGGGACTCGCGCAGCAGCCGCGGCATGCCCGACTCCTCGACATAGCCGTTGCCGCCCAGGCACTCCAGGGCCTCCGCCACCATCGGCGTGCACCGCTTGGTCACCCAGTACTTGGCCACCGGGACCGCCAGCCGCAAGAAGGCGCGGTCCTGTTCGCCGCCCGCGTCCATCGCCGCGGCCAGCCGCAGCGCCAGCGTCGTGGCCGCCTCCGACTCCAGCGCCAGATCGGCCAGCACATTGCGCATCAGCGGCTTGTCGATCAGCGGTCCGCCGAACGCGCTGCGCCGCGCGCAGTGGTGCAGCGCCTGCGCCACCGCCTGCCGCATCAGCGCCGCCGAGGCCGTCACACAGTCCAGCCGGGTCGCCGCGACCATCTCGATGATCGTCGCGATGCCCCGGCCCTCCTCGCCCACCCGCCGCGCCCAGGTGCTCCCGTCGAACTCCACCTCGGCCGAGGCGTTGGAGCGGTTGCCGAGCTTGTCCTTCAGGCGCTGGATGCGAAAGGGGTTACGGGTCCCGTCCGGCAGGACGCGCGGCAGCAGGAAGCAGGTCAGGCCCCCTTCGCCGCGCGTGGGCGAGGCCTGCGCCAGTACGAGGAAGGCGTCCGACATCGGCGCCGAGCAGAACCACTTGTGGCCGGTGAGCACATACTCCCCGTCCGCGGCCAGCGGCTCGGCCCGTGTCGTGGTGGCCCGTACGTCGCTGCCGCCCTGCTTCTCCGTCATGCCCATCCCGGCCAGTGCGCCCGCCTTGTGCGCGATCGGCCGCAGCTCCGGCTCGTACACCCGCGAGGTCAGCAGCGGTTCCCACTCCGCGGCCAGGGCGGGCTCGGCGCGCAGCGCGGGCACCGCCGCGTGCGTCATCGACAGCGGACAGCCGTGCCCCGCCTCGGTCTGCGTCCACACCAGGAAGGCGGCGGCGCGCCGCACATGGCCGTCGGGACGGTCCCAGGCGCCGGTCAGCCCGCTGGAGACCGCGTGGCCCAGCAGCCGGTGCCAGGCCGGGTGGAAGGCGACCTCGTCCACGCGGTGGCCGTAGCGGTCGTGGGTGTGCAGCACGGGCGGGTTTTCGTCGGCCTGCACGCCCCACCGCTGTGCCTGTGCCGAACCGGCCGCCTTCCCCAAGTCGCTCAATTCACCCCGAACCTGGTCGAGGAGGTCGGGGGCGATGTGCCGGGCGATGCCCTCGCCGAGCGCCGCGTCCGTCGTGAAGACATCGTGTCCGACCAGCGGCTCCGGCTGATTGGTCACGGTGTGAGTCGTCGCTGCCATGCCGGATACGGTAAGGAGGTGCAGCCAGCAAAAGAACCGACCGCGGGGCCATCCGGCCGACTGCACAGGGCTCGCGTCCTGTACCGAAATGTGTCAAAACGCCGCCTGGTCTGGCTGCTCCTGAAGGACACCGTCAACTCCTGCATGGCCAACCGGGTCACGGGCCTGGCGGCGGAGGCGGCGTTCTTCTGTCTGGTATCGCTGCCCCCGCTGCTCCTGGGACTCATCGGCCTGCTCGGCTACATGAAGCCCTGGATCGGCCAGGACACCATCGACACCATCCGCCAGAACATCCTCGCCGCCTCCGACACCGTCCTGTCCGACAAGGGCGTCGACGAGATCGCCCGGCCGCTGCTGGACGACGTCTTCGGCGGCCGCCGCCCGGACGTGATCTCGCTCGGCTTCGCGCTCGCCCTGTGGTCCGGCTCCCGGGCCCTGAACGTCTTCGTCGACACCATCACGATCATGTACGGCCTGGACGGCAGGCGCGGCATCGTCCGCACCCGCCTGCTCGCCTTCGCCCTTTATCTCGTCGCGCTCGTCGTCGGCGCGGTCGCGCTGCCGCTGATGGTCGTCGGCCCCGACACCGTCGTGAGCTGGATGCCGGCCAGCGAGGAGATCATCCGGCTGCTGTACTGGCCGGTCGTCCTGATCCTGTCCGTCGCCTTCCTGACGACCCTGTACCACGTGTCCGTCCCCGTGCGCTCGCCCTGGCGCGAGGACATCCCCGGCGCCGTCGTCGCGCTGGGCATGTGGGTCCTGGGCAGCTTCCTGCTGCGCATCTATCTCGTACGGACCGTCGAGGGCCCCACCATCTACGGCTCGCTCGCGGCGCCCGTGGCCGTCCTGCTGTGGATCGGGGTGTCCGCGTTCGCGGTCCTGATCGGCGCCGCGGTGAACGCCGCCATCGACCGGGTCTGGCCGTCGGTGGCCACCGCCGCGGGGCGCGCGGAGAAGGAGCGGCGGGCCCGGGAGGAGGAGCGGGCGCAGCGCCTGGCCCACGCCGCGGCCGAGGACGCGGCACAGGGCCTCGCGCCCCGCGCCGACGGCGGTGACGATGACGCCGATGCCGGGAACGACGTCGAGGACGACGATGACGGGGACGACGCGGCGGACGAGGACGGCACGCCGCCGCCCCCGGCCCCTTCCGAATACCCCGAGCGCTGGGCCCAGTTCCTCCCGCCCCAGGACCTGCGCTCGCGCCTCATCAGCCCCTCCCGGCGCCGCCACTGACCCCGCCGGGACCCGCGCTTATACTCCTGCCGCCGAAGTCCCGCAACGCATTTCCGCGCCCGATCTGCGAAGCTCGAACGCATGATCGCCAGACTCCGCTCCCCACTCCTCCACTGGACCGTCCTCGTACCGGCCCTGGCCGCCGTGGTCCTGGCCCTGACCTGGGGGCGATCACTACCGGCTGTCGCGGTCGCCGTGGTGAGCCTGTGCCTGGCCGGCGCGGTGCTCGCCGCGGTGCACCACGCGGAGGTGATCGCGCACCGCGTCGGCGAGCCCTTCGGGTCCCTGGTCCTGGCCATCGCGGTGACCATCATCGAGGTGGCCCTGATCGTCACGTTGATGGCGGACGGCGGTGAGAAGAGCAGCGCACTGGCCCGTGACACCGTCTTCGCCGCCGTCATGATCACCTGCAATGGCATCGTCGGCCTGAGCCTCCTGGTCGGCGCGCTCAAGCGCCGGGTCGCGGTGTTCAACCCCGAGGGCACCGGCGCCGCCTTCGGGACGGTGGCCACCCTGGCCGGGCTCAGCCTGGTCCTGCCGACCTTCACCACCTCCACCCCCGGCCCGCAGTTCTCCTCCGCCCAGCTGATCTTCGCCGCCCTGGCGGCCCTGATCCTGTACGGCCTGTTCGTGACGACCCAGACCGTGCGGCACCGCGACTACTTCCTGCCCGTGACGACCCAGGGCAAGGTCATCGACGCCGAGGAGCACGCCGACCCGCCCACCACCAAGGTCGCCCTGAGGAGCCTCGGCCTGCTCGCCGTCGCCCTGGTCGCGGTCGTCGGACTGGCCAAGGCGGTCTCCCCGACCATCGAGTCCGGCGTGGCCGCGGCCGGCCTGCCCTCCTCCGTCGTCGGCGTGGTCATCGCCCTGCTCGTCCTGCTCCCCGAGACCATCGCCGCCGTGCGCGCCGCCCGCCGCGACCGCGTCCAGACCAGCCTCAACCTCGGCCTCGGCTCGGCCATGGCCAGCATCGGCCTGACCATCCCCGCGGTCGCGGTCGCCTCTATCTGGCTGGACGGCCCCCTCGTGCTGGGCCTCGGCGCGACCCACATGGTCCTGCTCGCCCTCACCGTCCTCGTCGGCACCCTGACCGTCATCCCCGGCCGCGCCACGCCCCTCCAGGGCGGCGTCCACCTGTCCCTGTTCGCGGCCTACCTCGTACTGGCCGTCAGCCCCTGACGCACCGGGCACGGGACGGCACACGACGAGAGGACGCACCGCACAAGAACACGCACCGCGCGAGAGCGCGAAAAAAGGTTGGCGCGGCCCGAGGGCGGGTGGCTAGGGTGGGCCGCGCAGAGAACGACGGCATGCGATGTGCTGCCGTCAGCCGTGTCGTACGACCAGGAGGTGAGGACCGATGACTGTCGTCGCGCTGGGCGCTGCCCACCACCAGGACTTCATCCATCCCACCTCCGTGGTCTCCGGCTGACACCCACCTCTTCTTCCGTACGCGCCCTCGCGGCGCGCGGCCGGGGCCACCCTTGTGAAGGGTCTCCCCTTGAACAAGCTCGACCTGACCGACGCGCACCCCCTGCACGCCTACGGCTGGGACTACGGGTTCGCGCAGAGCTTCACCTCCTTCGCCGAGCAGGGATATCTGCCCGGCCGTATCGTCCGCGTGGACCGTGGCCGGGTGGATGCCGTCGTGCCCGACGGCGACGGCGTACGCACCGTCCTCGCGGACACCGCGCTGGTGGCCACCAGCGATCCGATGAAGGTGCCGTGCACCGGCGACTGGGCCGCGATCGACCTCGGCAACGGGGCGCTCGGCGTGGTCGTACGGGCGCTGCTGGCGCGGCGCACGGCGTTCGTGCGCTCCACCTCCTCCAAGCGCTCCGAGGGCCAGATCCTCGCCGCCAACGTGGACCACGCGGTCATCGCGGTCTCGCTCGGCGCCGAACTGGACCTCGGGCGCATCGAGCGCTTCACCTCCCTGGCCTGGGAGAGCGGCGCGCAGCCGCTGGTCGCGCTGACCAAGGCCGACCTGGCGGGCGACCCCACCACCCTGGCCCACCTGGTCTCCGACGTGGAGGCGGTGGTGCCCGGTGTACAGGTGCTGGCCGTCAGCGCCGAGCTGGGGGACGGCCTAGAGGTGCTGTCCGCCGTGCTCGCCGGCGGTACGGCCGTCCTGCTCGGGCAGTCCGGCGCCGGAAAGTCCACGCTGGCCAACGCGCTGGTGGGACAGGGCGTCCAGGACGTCCGGGCCATCCGCGACCGGGACGGCAAGGGGCGGCACACCACCACCACCCGGGATCTGCTGCCGCTGCCGTACGGCGGGGTGCTCATCGACACCCCGGGGCTGCGCGGCGTCGGCATGTGGGACGCCGAGGCGGGCCTGTCCCAGACCTTCTCGGACATCGAGGAGCTGGCCGGGCAGTGCCGCTTCCACGACTGCGCGCACACCTCGGAGCCGGGCTGCGCGGTACTCGCCGCCGTCGAGAGCGGGGCGATGCCCCAGCGCCGCCTGGAGAGCTACCGCAAGCTGCTGCGCGAGAACCGGTGGATCGTGGCCAAGACGGACGCCCGGCTGCGCGCCGAGATCCGCAGGGGCTGGCGGCAGCAGCAGGCGCTGGGCCGGCACATGATGGAGCGCAAGCGCGGTCCCTCGGGCGCCGCCGCCGGCCCCGAACGCGGCGTCCGATTCCCGCCAGTGGACGCCCGCCCGGTGGCGCACACTGGATCGCGTGATGGACGACGAGACCAGGTACGAGGCGGTGTCCAGCCGGGACGCCCGGTTCGACGGCGAGTTCTTCTTCGCCGTGGTGACCACCGGCATCTACTGCCGCCCGAGCTGCCCGGCCGTAACGCCCAAGCGCGAGAACGTACGGTTCTTCCCCTCGGCCGCCGCCGCCCAGGGCGCGGGCTTCAGGGCCTGCCGCCGCTGCCGGCCGGACGCCGCGCCGGGCTCCGCTGAGTGGAATCTGCGCGCCGACCTGGTCGGGCGGGCCATGCGGTTCATCGGGGACGGCGTGGTGGACCGCGAGGGCGTCCAGGGGCTGGCCCGGCGCCTGGGCTACAGCTCGCGCCAGGTCCAGCGGCAGCTGACCGCCGAGCTGGGTGCGGGCCCGGTCGCCCTGGCCAGGGCCCGGCGCGCGCACACCGCGCGGGTCCTGCTGCAGACCACCTCGCTGCCGGTCACCGAGCTGGCCTTCGCGTCCGGCTTCGCCAGCATCCGGCAGTTCAACGACACCATGCGGGAGATCTACGCCGGTACCCCCAGCGAACTGCGCGCCGCCGCCGGCGGCCCGGCCCGCCGGGAGGCCAAGTCCGCGGCGGGCACCAAGACCGACGCCCCCGCCGGGATTCCGCTGCGCCTCGCCTACCGCGGCCCCTACGCCGCCCGCGAGATCTTCGACTTCCTCCAGGCGCGCGCCGTACCGGGCGTGGAGGAACTGCGCGGCGAGCCCGGGGCCCGTACCTACCGGCGCACCCTGCGGCTCACCTACGGCAGCGGCATCGCCGAGGTCGACGAGCACACGGGCGCCGCGCAGCGCCGCCGCCCGCGCGCCGGGCTGGTGTGCCCGGCCGCGCGGGGCGCCGACGGCGGCTGGCTGGAGTGCCGGCTGCACCTGAGCGACCTGCGGGACCTGTCCATGGCGGTGCAGCGGATGCGCGGCCTGTTCGACCTGGACGCCGATCCGTTCGCGGTCGCCGAGCGCCTGGGCGAGGACCCGCTGCTGGGCCCGCTGGTCGCCCGCCGCCCCGGCCTGCGCTCTCCGGGCGCCGCCGACCCCGGGGAACTGGCCGTACGGATCGTCCACGGCGGCCCCGCCGAGCGGCTCGCCGAGCTGGTGCGCACCTACGGAAAGCCCCTGGACGCGCCGGACGGCACGCTCACCCACCTCTTTCCCGAACCCGCCGTCCTGGCGCGGGCGGCGGCCCTGGACGAGCCGGTGCGCGCGCTGTGCGCGGCCCTTGCCGACGGGGCCGTCCCGCTCGACGCGGGCGCCGACCGGGACGCCGCCGAGCGGGCCCTGAAGGCCCTGCCCGGCATCGGCCCGCGAGCGGCCGCGTACATCCGGATGCGGGCGCTGGGCGACCCGGACGTGGGGCCGGACGGCACGGACGAGCAGTGGCGGCCCTGGCGCTCCTACGCCCTGCACCACCTGTGGGCCGAGGGCCTGCTGGAGACCGGGCACATGGCCCGGGACGAGAACGCACACGACCCGCACGACACACACCGCGCACCCGGCACACCTGCCGCACCCGGCGCATCCGCAGAAGAGGACACCAGCACCCATGACGCTCTACTCGCTGCTTGAGAGCCCGGTCGGAACCCTGACCGTGACCGGCGAGCCCTCGGCGGACGCCCCCGGCGGCACCGCGCTGACCTCGCTGTCCGTACCGGGCCAGAAGGGCGGGGTGACACCGGCCGCCGACTGGGCGTACGAGCCGGGCGCCTTCGCCGAGGCCGAGCGGCAGCTCAAGGAGTACTTCGCGGGGCAGCGGCGGCGGTTCGACCTCGCGTACGCCGACCGGGGCACGGACTTCCGCACCCGGGTGTGGGACGCGCTGGACGCCGTTCCCTACGGCGCCACCACCACCTACGGCGAGATCGCCCGCCGTATCGGCGCCGCGCGGGCCGCCGTACGCGCCGTCGGCGGAGCGATCGGCGCCAACCCGCTGCTGATCCTGCGCCCCTGCCACCGCGTCATCGGCGCGGACGGCACACTGACCGGCTACGCGGGCGGCCTGGAGCGCAAGCGCGCCCTGCTGACCCTGGAGGGCGTCCCCACGGACGCCACGGGCGCCTGACACCGGGCCATCCGGCTCAGCCCCACAGCGTCGCGCCGATCCACGCGCCCACCACCAGCAGGCAGGCGGTCAGCTCGATCAGTACGCCGATCCCGATCGCCCGCATGGCCGTACGCGTGGCGGCCCAGGCGTCGCCGTGGCTGCCCAGCCGGTCCCGTTCCTGGAGGTAGAGCGCGCCGACCGAGCCCACCACGACCCCGATCACCGGCAGCACGAAGAAGCCCGCGATGCCGGCCACGCCGGACAGCAGCAGCGTCCGGTACGGGGTGCCGGCGGCGCGCAGGCTGCGGGCGGGCAGCAGCCACTTGAGGGCCTGGTTGAGCAGCAGTACGGCGGTGGCGCCGATGAGCACGCCCCAGGCCGGGGTGGTCTGCACGGTCAGCGACCACCACAGCACGGCCGCCCAGACGATCGGGGGCCCGGGAATTCCCGGTACGAGCACCCCGAGCAGGCCCAGCAGCATGACCAGGCCGACCGCGACCAACTGCCAAAGGCCCATGTCCCCAGCCTGCCGGAAGCCGCGCCGACGCGCTCCCCGGCGGTACCCCGCCCGGCCTGCGGCCCCGCGCCCGGCGGACCGCTCCGGCGCCCTGTTTCACAGGCGCACATGCATGGACAATACGGTCCATGAGCCAGCAGGGGGAAAGTCGCGGCCACGAGGACGACTGGTGGCGGCAGTTGTACGAGGACGACGACGGCGGCCCGGGCGACACCGGCCCCTCGCCCGCACCGGACTCACTCGACGACCGCTTCAACTCGGCCTACCGGGCGGTGAGTTCACCACCGCCGGGGGAGTGGGAGGGGGAGCCTCCCGGGGAGGGGGAGCCGCCGGGTGCGGAGGCCCCTCCCGACGCCGCGGGTCCCCCGGATGCCGCACCCCCAGTACCCCCAGTACCCTCGGCGCCCCCAGTGCCCCCTGCGCCTCCCGCGAGCCCGGCGAGCCTTCCTTTCCCGCCCGCGCCCCCACCCCCGCTCACCGAGCCACACCCGCCCGTCCCCCCGCCCCCGGACCCCGCGACCCGCCTCGGCCCTCCCGACACAGCCCCTTCCGCCCCTGTGGCACCGCTCATCACCCCCACCCCCGGCCCGGCCCCCTCCGTGGCCTTCGCGGGCGGCCCCCTGCCGGCCGGTTTCCCGGTCCGCGAGGGCGAGCCCGTCGTCCTCCCCGCCGCCGACCCCGACGACCTCGCCGACCTCGTCCCCGACACCGAGCTGGACGGCGCCCGGTACGGGACCCTGACGCTGCGCGCCGCCTCGCAGCGCGGCGACGGCGCCCGCCACAGCGGCGAGCCGCGCCGGGACGCGCTGCTCACCGCCCGCTTCGGCACCGGACGCCAGGCCCTGGTCCTGGTCGCCGTCGCCACCGGCGGCCCGCGCGCCGAGGGCGCCCACCGCGCCGCCCGCGACGCCTGCCACTGGATCGGCGGCTCCGTGGGGCGCAGCCGCACCCGTCTGGCCGAGGACCTGCGCACGGGAAACCGCGCGGCGCTCAAGTCCGGGCTGCAGCGGCTCACCGACCGTACGTACGGAAAGCTCAGGGCCCGCGCGGGCGAGCTGGGGGCGGAGCCGGAGGAGTACACCGCCGCCCTGCGCTGCCTGCTGCTCCCGGCCGACCCCGACTGCCGTACCCGGGTCTTCTTCGGCGTGGGGGAGGGCGGGCTGTTCCGGCTGCGCGAGGGCGTGTGGCAGGACCTGGACGCCCGGCCGCCGAAGGAGCAGGCGGGCGACGTGTCCGGTGTATCCGGCTTCGGGGACGGGCCGCCGCCCGGCCTGCCCGGCATACCGCCACAGCGCGGCGGCGGGGAGACCCGCCCGACGATGGACCTGGGCATCACCACGCCCGGCGTCCCGGGCCCGCGGCCCCGCCCGTTCCGCTTCCGGGCCTCCGTGGCGCGCCCCGGGGACACGCTCCTGCTGTGCAGCGCCGGGCTCGCCGAGCCGCTGACCGAGGAGCCCGAGTTCGCCGCGTACCTGGCGGGCCGATGGGCGGCGGACGAGCCGCCGGGCCCGGCGGCCTTCCTGGCCGACACCCAGCTTCCGGTGGCGGCGCACTCCAAGGACCGCACCGCCGTGGCGGTCTGGGAGTGCTGACGCCCGCTGCCGCCCGCGCCCGCTCATGCCCGGGCGGTCAGTGGTAGAACCGAGAGGAATCGGATGAAGGCAGGAAAACTCACCAACCGGCTGTAGCGGATTCGGGGGCCGGGCGGCCGGGGAGCCGAAGGAGCGAGGGCGAGATGCCGAAGCAGACCGTGGCCGAGCAGTTCGTCGACATCCTGGTGCGGGCGGGGGTGCGGCGGCTGTACGGCGTGGTCGGCGACAGCCTCAACCCGGTCGTCGACGCGATCCGCCGCAACTCCGCGATCGACTGGATCCAGGTCCGCCACGAGGAGGTCGCCGCCTTCGCGGCCGGCGCCGAGGCCCAGATCACCGGGAAGCTCGCCGCCTGCGCGGGCTCCTGCGGCCCCGGCAACCTCCACCTCATCAACGGCCTGTTCGACGCCCACCGCTCGATGGCCCCGGTCCTCGCGCTCGCCTCCCACATTCCCTCCAGCGAGATCGGCACCGGCTACTTCCAGGAGACCCACCCCGACCGCCTCTTCGCGGAGTGCAGCCACTACAGCGAGATGATCTCCAGCCCCCAGCAGATGCCGCGGG
The DNA here is from genome assembly GCF_058245575.1 of Streptomyces sp. UF-297. NCBI lineage: Bacteria > Bacillati > Actinomycetota > Actinomycetes > Kitasatosporales > Streptomycetaceae > Streptomyces > Streptomyces sp. UF-297. The sequence continues at coordinate 29,357 of NZ_JBSIBZ010000003.1, forward strand.
TCCTGCAGACCGCCGTCCAGAACGCCATCGGGCAGAGCGGGGTCGCGGTCGTCTCGCTGCCCGGCGACATCGCGGCCCAGCAGGCCCCCGAGCGCTCCATCGAGCACGCCCTGGTCACCTCGCGGCCCTCCGTACGCCCCGGTGACGCCGAGATCGAGCAGCTGGCCCGGATGATCGACGAGGCCGACAAGGTCACGCTGTTCTGCGGCAGCGGCACGGCCGGTGCGCACGCCGAGGTGATGGAGTTCGCCGAGCGGGTGAAGTCCCCCGTGGGGCACGCGCTGCGCGGCAAGGAGTGGATCCAGTACGACAACCCCTACGACGTGGGCATGAGCGGCCTGCTCGGGTACGGCGCCGCCTACGAGGCCACCCACGAGTGCGATCTGCTGATCCTGCTGGGCACGGACTTCCCGTACAACGCCTTCCTCCCCGACGACGTCAAGATCGCGCAGATCGACGTACGGCCCGAGCACCTCGGCCGCCGCTCGAAGCTGGACCTGGCGGTGTGGGGCGATGTGCGCGAGACGCTGCGCTGCCTGACGCCGCGCATCGAGCCCAAGCCGAGCCGGAAGTTCCTGGACCGGATGCTCAAGAAGCACGCCGACGCCCTGGAAGGGGTCGTCAAGGCCTACACCCGCAAGGTCGAGAAGCACACCCCGATCCACCCGGAGTACGTCGCCTCCGTCCTGGACGAGGAGGCGGCCGAGGACGCCGTCTTCACCGTCGACACCGGCATGTGCAATGTGTGGGCGGCCCGCTATCTCAGCCCCAACGGCCGCCGCCGGGTGATCGGTTCGTTCACCCACGGCTCGATGGCCAACGCGCTGCCGCAGGCGATCGGCGCGCAGTTCGTCGACCGCGGCCGCCAGGTCGTCTCGATGTCCGGCGACGGCGGATTCACCATGCTGATGGGGGACTTCCTCACCCTGGTCCAGTACGACCTGCCGGTGAAGGTCGTGCTGTTCAACAACTCCTCTTTGGGAATGGTGGAGTTGGAGATGCTGGTGGCGGGGCTCCCCTCGTACGGCACCACCAACCACAACCCCGACTTCGCGGCGATCGCGCGGGCGGCCGGTGCGTACGGCGTGCGGGTGGAGAAGCCCAAGCAGCTGCGCGGCGCACTGCGCGACGCCTTCCAGCACAACGGCCCCGCCCTGGTCGACATCGTCACCGACCCGAACGCCCTCTCCATCCCGCCCAAGATCAGCGCGGAGATGGTCACCGGCTTCGCCCTGTCGGCCAGCAAGATCGTTCTGGATGGCGGTGTCGGCCGAATGGTGCAGATGGCCCGCTCCAATTTGCGCAACGTCCCCCGCCCCTGACCTGCGGCGGCGGAAGCGGGGCGGGCGGGGCCCGGGGGCCCGTACGGGTGGAAGAGGTGCCCTGGACGAGGCGAGTGCGGGCCGTCACGGAATATTCACATTTAGTGATGTTCAGCCTCGCTCACCTCAGAAAGGGCATTTCTATGTCCCTGCACCACCAGCCCCGCCGCACTCGTGGCCGCGCCGTCGCGCTGGCCGCCGCGGTCGCCGTCGTCGCCTCCCTCGCGGGCCCGGCCGCCGCCGCGTACGCCGCCCCCGCGCCCGCCCCGGCCCATGCCGCCACCGCCCTGCCGAAGGGCGACTCCCCGCTGCTCGGCGCCGGTCTGTCTCTCGACCTCAACGCCGCGCTCAACCTGGAGGCCAAGGGCATCGTGACCGCCGCCATCGGCGGCGCAGTCGAGGCCGACGGCGCTGTGCAACTGAAGGTCGCCAAGGGCAGCAAGCTCTCGTACGACAAGCGCAAGAAGGGTGTCCGTGGCAAGGTCGCCCTCAAGGGCGGCATCCAGCTGGCCAAGGGCGCCAAGAAGGTCGCGATCTCGAACCTGATGGTCGACATCAGGACGGGCGTCATCACGGCCAAGGTCGGTGCCAAGGCGAACGTCCAGATCGGCATGGTCAACGAGGCGAAGAGCGCCGAGGTCGTCCTGGAGGAGGGCACCACCACCGCCACGATCAAGCTCGGCAACCAGGGCATCAAGCTGGACGCCAAGGCCGTCGCCGAAATCGGTGCCTCACTCGGTGCCTGCCTGGACGTGGACGCCGATGTCGACGTGGACGCCGCCCTGGACGTGGACGTCGACCTGAAGGCGGGCACCAAGGTCAACGCCGACCTGGTCGTCGCGCTCGGCCTGGACGCCGACATCGACCTGGACCTCAATGTCAGCGCACTGCTGGACCTCGGCCTGGACCTGGACATCAGCCTGCTCTAGGCCCCCGCACCGCACGTCTCCCTTCGCCGAAGCCCGGTCCCGCCACGCGGGGCCGGGCATTCGGCCTATCGGGGCGGCGGAATCGTAAGGTGGGAAACTTTCGCCTGCTGCGGTTGGTCACGTCGGATGCCGCCGTACGGGTGGAAGCGGAGGCCGGGCGGAGGACTCGACACGGACGCGCGGAACTGTCCCCGTGAGTGACCGTCAGATCAACCCGCTCCCCCGAAGGGATCCGTGAGGTTCATGCCTTCCCAGTCCGCCCGCACCCCCCGCCGCTTCCGCCGCAGCGCGGCCCTGGCCTGCGCCGTCGCCGTCGTCGCCGCGGTGGCCGGCCCCGCTGCCACCGCGTACGCCGCCCCCGCCCCGACGCGGGCCAGCGCCCCGGCGTCCGTGCCGACCACCGACTCACCGGTCGTCAAGGGCGTCACCACGCTCGACCTCAACGCGGACCTCGGCCTCAGCGGCCGGGTCTCGCTCAAGGTGGGCGGCGGCAAGGTGATCCACTCCAACAAGCAGATCCACGGCGGCACGATCCTGCTGAACGGCGACGTCGTGCTGAAGGGGAACGGCAAGTCCGCCAAGGTGACCAACCTCAGCGTCGACATCGCCAGCGGTCTGGTGAAGGCGAAGATCAACGGCAGTCTGATCCTCCTGGGCAAGATCGACACCAGCACCCTGCGCTTGCGCTCCAACCCCGGCGACAAACACGTCTACGTCAACGTCGGCTTCAGCGACGAGAACAACATCGAGCTGACCGCGGAGGGCGCGGCCAAGCTCAGCGGCCTGCTGAGCCTGGATCTGAACGAGGGAGACGTCCTGCTCACGGGCGTCGTGGCCGCGGGCCTGAACCTGGACGCGAAGCTGGCCGCCGACCTCAACGTGGACCTGGAAGCCATCGTCGAGGCGGGGGTCGACGTCGATGTCAGCCTCGACACCGACATCGACGTGAGTCTCGACCTCGACCTAGGTCTGAGTCTCAGCCTGCTCTGACCGCGGGCGCGCCGAGCGCGGATGTCCGGCCCCTACTTGCTGGGGGGCCGGGCATCCGCCTTTTCGTGCCGGGGCCTTCCCGCGGGTGACCGCCGCCTGTCCGGCCCATGGCCAGCACTTGTCCACAGGGTGGCCGTAGGCGCGGTGGCCGATATTGGTACGGACCCGCCCGGCCCGCGAAGCATGGCGCGCACCCCAACGGGCATGCATTTCCGTGAAGAAGTTCGAAGGGGAGGACAAGCAAGCTAACGGGGCGGGGAGGATGAAGCGTCAGATAGCGCGACGCACTGCGATCGACGGCGGAGCCGGGCGGACCGGTCTGCGACGGCCGGGGATCCTGGAACGCACGGTGCGGCACAAGGACCTGACGGCGGTGGCCGAGGTCCGCAGGGAATTGCGCAGGCTGCTGCGCCACTGGGGGGAAGCGGGCCGCGCCGACATCGCGGAGCTGCTGACCAGCGAACTGGTCACCAACGCCCTCGTGCATGCGGACGGGGGCGCTGTCGTGACAGCGACGGTCTCCGACCGGCTGCGCGTGGAAGTGCGCGACTTCGTGGGCCGGCGCCCGACGGTGCGGGCGGCAACGTCCGACGGGACCTCGGGAAGGGGGTTGATGCTGGTGCACTCCCTCGCGGACTCGTGGGGTGTGCGCGCCCACGGCGTGGGCAAATGCGTGTGGTTCGAGCTCGGCAGCGGACCGGCCTGATCGCCGGGACCCCATGGTGCGGGTCCGGCGGAAAGGCACGTGGTCTGTGGCGCGGTCCGCCGCCGTTCAGCCGAACTGCCGCTCGATCTCAGCGAGTTTCTCCTCCAGGGAGTCGAGACGGGGGATCGTCTGGGTGTCGTCCTCCGCAGTGAGATCCACTGTGGTGCGTGAGGGTTGACCCGTTGGTTCGGAATTCGATCCGTTCACGGCCTTGAGGGCTCGACGGGAGCGCACGGGAAGGGTTCCGGTAGGCAGCTGGTCCTTTTCGGTGGCTATAGCAGGTTCCGTACCGACCTGTTGCGCGGCCGATGCCGGTGAACCCTGTGTGACTTCGACCTGACGGCCGGAGCGGCCATGGCCCCAGGAGCGGTGCTGCCGGTTGATCGCCTTGATGCGGGCGCGGTCGAGCTTGTCCTGTTCGCGCCTGCGGTGACGGTTCTGCTCCTTTTGCCGGCGGTCCTCCCGCACTTCCTCCACCGCGTCATCCAGCGTCCGTACGCCTTCCAGCAGCATCAGCGACCAGGCTCCGAAGGTCTCGCGGGGGGCGCGCAGCCAGCGGACGACCCGGATCTGCGGGAGAGGGCGGGGTACCAGTCCCTGTTCGCGCAGGGCCGCCCTGCGGGTCTGCTTGAGCGCCCGGTCGAACAGGACGGCGGCGGACAGTGACATGCCGGCGAAGAACTGCGGTGCGCCGTCGTGGCCCAAGCCCCTTGGCGCGTGCACCCAGTTGAACCAGGCGGCGGCCCCGGCGAACAGCCACACCAGCAGGCGCGAGCCCAGTGCCGCGTCGCCGTGGCTGGCTTCCCGTACGGCCAGGACCGAGCAGAACATCGCCGCTCCGTCGAGCCCGAAGGGGACCAGGTACTCCCAGCCCCCGGAGAGGCTCAGGTTCTGCTTGCCGAAGCCGACCAGGCCGTGGAAGGACAGTGCGGCGGCGACCGCCGCGCAGCAGAACAGCAGGACGTAGGAGGCGGTTCCGTAGATGGCCTCTTTGCGGCGGCGCCGCTCCTCGTTGCGCTCCCAGGACTCGTCGCCCGAGGTTTTGTCGGTGGAGCGCTTGCCCCGCAGGACCACGGCCACCGCCGCCAGTACGCCGACGAGCAACAGGGCCCCGGGGAGCAGCCAATCCATCGATATATCGGTCATTCTCATTCCGGTATCCCTTGCATCGCGGTACGCGTTTCGCGTTTCGCGCGCCATCTTGGCGGAATCCCGCCGCCCCTCTGGGGGTTTCTGGGCAAGAGAGCGCCAAGTAAGGCCAGGGACCTACGGATAGGTGCGTTTGTGGTCGAACTTTCTTATGCGGAAGCCGAGTTGGGTTCGAATTCCCTTACCCGTTCGGGTGGAGCCGAATTCAGGTGCTTGCGGTGAGCCGCGCGATGCGGTCCGCGTCGCAGGTCCGGGGGCAGGTGACGCAGGTGTCCTCGGGGCGCAGCGTGTAGAACATGCAGCAGCTGGCGCGGTCGCGGGTGGGCAGCCGCTCGCCGCGGGGACCGGTCAGGTCGCGGAAGCCCGCGCCGCCCACAAAGGGGGCCGTCGAGCCCGGCAGCAGCCGATCCGATTCGGCCATCGCACGCGGCTCTTCACCCAACAGGTGCCCCAGGTACCACAGGCCTTCGACGATCTCGTCCGAGGCCATGCCCCACAGCGCGCGCGGTCCGCGCCGCATCCGGGGGCGGAAGCCGTCCAGTACGGGACCCAGGTGCTCGGCGACGGCGGCCCGAACCTCGCCGCGCAGCGCCTCCTCGTCGGGTACGACCACGGCGCCGGGCAGCGCCGCGGCCGGGTCGCCGGGCAGACAGGCGAAGCTGCCCACGCGCACCGCCATCCGGCCCAGCTCCCGCTGGAAGGCGACGTGCTCCGCGGGGAGCCGGGGGACCCTGCGGTGCAGGAACCACGGCATGGTGATCAGCAGGCAGGCGGGCCAGGCGTAGCGGTGCAGGCCGAAGCTCGCGACGACGTCGGGGCGGCCGCGCTGCCCGTACGCCTCGACGATCTGGGCGTCGTCCCAGGCGAGGAAGTCCTCCAGGGTCCGGCCGCCGGCGGCCAGCTCGGCCGCGGTCACCCAGCCGTCGCCCGAGGGGAGGGCGTCGCCCAGGGGGATCTCGGTGACGCTCAGCCCGGGGAAGACCTCGGTCAGCCGGGCGTAGGCGCCGGTCACGGGGGACGCGGGTATGGCAGAAGCAGCGGATGCGGTGGTTTCGGCGATGTCAACGGGTGCGGCCGTCAGCGCGCGGGGCGCAGCGGTGAGGGCAGGAGGCATGCGGGAGACCACCGAATCGCGATCGTTAGCAGGTAAGCCTTACCTTACCGGAGCTCGCCGAGGTGTGAACTGCCGGGGGGTCCGCCTATGGTGCTGCTGGACGTCAGGAGGAATCCCTATGGAGCAGGGCAGAGCGGAACGGGAGCCCGGGTTGCGCGCGCGGGTGCCGGCGCAGCCCGGGTCCCACCCGGTGCGCGGCGAGCACATCGTGCACGAGCACTGCGCGGCGGACGGCGCGCACGACCACGGCACGCTCCCCGCCGCGCGCATTCCGGCCCCCGCGCCCGCTCCGGATCCCGCCGCGGCGCCCGCCCCCGAGGCCCCCGGCGCCCCCGCTCCCGTACACAAGCAGCCGCAGCGTCATTCCGTACGCGGCCAGATCCTGACCGCGCTGCGCAACGCCCTGGTCGCCGGGGAGCTGACGCCCGGCGAGGTCTACTCCGCGCCCGTGCTCGCGGAGCGCTTCGGTGTCTCGGCCACCCCCGTCCGCGAGGCGATGCAGCAGCTCGCCGGTGAGGGGGCCGTCGAGGTCGTGCCCAACCGCGGCTTCCGGGTCGCCAAGCGCACCGCCCGCGACCTGGCGGAGCTGGCCGAGGTGCGCGCGATGCTGGAGGTGCCCGCCGTACTGCGGCTGGCCCGTACGGTCCCGGCCGAGCGCTGGGAGGAACTGCGGCCGCTGGCCGCTGCGACGGTCGCGGCGGCCGCCCACGGCGACCGGGTGGGCTACGCGGAGGCGGACCGCGCCTTCCACCTCGCGCTGGTCGCGCTGACCGGGAACCGCCAGCTGACGCTGGTCACCGAGGACCTGCACCGCCGCACCCAGTGGCCGGCCGCCGGCGGCGCCACGGTCCGCACGGCCGATCTGCTGGCCGCCGCCTCCGACCACGCCGCGCTGCTGGACGCCCTGATCTCCCAGGAGTACGCGGTGGCCGAGCGCATCGCGCGCGAACACCTCTCCGCGGGGCGGCACTTGCGCTGAGGGCTCCGCTGGCTGGGGTGTCATCTGCGGGGCGTCGTGTCCGGTCGAGTCCGCGTGGCGGAGCCGCACAGCGATGCAGCCCCGTGTCCCTTGGGGCGCTTGGCCGTTGCCGGAGTCGAGCCGCTCTCGACCGGCCGTCGAGTCTGCCCCTGCCCTTACGCCGGGTACACCTGGTGGAGCCCGTACGGCAGCAGCCGCTCCAGGGGCAGGGCCGCGGCGTCGGCGGCGGGGCGGGAGAGGTAGAGGTCGGCGTGGTAGAAGCCGTCCGACTCCTTGCCGGACGGGTCCAGGCCCCGCCGGGCGAGCGCCTCCAGGGCGGCCCGCTGCTCCTGGGCGCCGGTGAAGCGGCGCTGGGGGAAGGTGCACGCCGTCAGCCGCTCGGTCACCAGTCCCGCGCGGGCCAACTGGGCCTCGAAGGCCGCGTACGACACGGTGCGCAGCACGAACGCGGCGACCCAGGGCGGTGTGGTCGCGCAGTCCAGCAGGAGGTCGAAGGTGCGGGCCGAGACATAGCCCACACCGCCGGTCACGGTGATCAGATCCGTACCGGCCATCGCGCGGCGCAGGGCCGTGGTCGGCCGGTGGGTCTCCAGGTTCTCGCAGAAGCCGCGGTGGAGCAGGCCGGCGGCCTGCGCGTAGCCGACGGCCTGGGGCGCGGCGTCCAAACCGATGACCCGGACCGCCTCGGGGCGCCGCTGCCGGACGAAGAACGCCGCGTCCCGCTCGGCGAGTTGACGCGGCGCGAGCGAGGCGAGGCCGTGCAGCGCGTACCTGCGGTACAGGTCGGTGAGCGTCAGACGGTGGTTGAGCAGCGCCGCGTTGACCCCGTAGGAACAGCACAGGTCCAGGACCTGCGGGGCGGCGCCGTCCGGCCGCCGGCGCAGCTGCCACAGCGCCTCGGTCAGGGCGCGGAAGACCGGCTGGCCGTGGTGCGGGGTCTGGTAGTCCAGTGGGCGCAGGGTGGTGAAGTAGCGCCGTGGGTCGGGGCAGTTGTAGATCGCCTCGAAGTCCGCTTTGCCTCGTTGGGGATGCGCCGTGGTGTGGGTCGCTCCTGCTGGCAAGGGTGGCCTCCTGGAGGCGTCGCCATGGGTGGGAGTCGTGGCCGCGCGGTGGGTCCGTGGCCCTGGACCAGCATTCAGATGGGTACGGCGGTCAGCCAGAGCGACTTGCGGCCAATCTGGGAGACGAGCGGGCCGGGGAGGATGGCGGAAGCCGTGGGGTGGACGCGGCGTGATGGATGTGGTGCGGCGGACGCGGCCCGCCGGAAGCGGTGCGGCGGAAGTGGCTCATCAGGGGCGATGTGGCGGACGTGGCCTGTCGGATGTGGCCCGTCCGGGAGCGACGTGGTGGCCGTGGCCCGGATGTGGCCTTCCGGATCGCGGCCCGGCGATCCGGAAGACACGGGCTCTCAGGCCGCGGGCGCCGGGGAGAGGTGGCCGGCGAGCCAGGTGGGGACGCCGCCCATGAGGCGGAAGAGGCGGGCCGCTTCGGCGCGCAGCCGGTCCGCCTCGGGCTCCGGTACGGCGTCGGCCAGCGCCACCAGCGCCGGGGCCGTACCGACGAGGAAGCCCAACTCCTCGCGGATGCGCAGCGATTCGGTGAAGCCGTGCCGCGCCTCGGCCAACTCGCCGTCGCGCAGCGCGAGTCCGGCCAGGTGCCGCCAGGTGAAGGAGAGCAGCAGGGTGTCGCCGTGCGTGGTGGCCCCGGCGTGTGCCCGGCGGTAGGCGGCGCGGGCGGACTCCGGGCTGTCGGCGACGTGCTCGGCCATCAGGCCGCGCCGGAAGTCCAGCAGCGGGCGCCCCGGCGCGGCGGGCGCGAGCAGGGCCGCGGCCCTGCCGAGCGCGGCACGGGCCTCGTCGGCGCGGTCGCGTACGCCCAACACCGTCGCCGCGTACGCGAGATGGCCCCGCTCGCAGGCCGCGGCGCCGCGCTCGCCGTCATCTCCCGCCAGCGCCTCGGCGGCGCGCAGCGCGTCCTCGGCCGCGGGCCACCCGGCGGCGGTGAACATGCAGCGCTCCACCAGAAGAGCCGCGCGGCGCAGGGCGGCGGGGGCGTCGTGGGCGGCGTGTGGTTCCAGCAGTGCCGCCGCGTCGTCCCAGCACCCGCGCGAGCGCAGCCGCCACACGGCCCGGCCGAGTGGGTCGTCGTCCTCACCGGCACCGGATCTGGCGGCCGGGAGCCCCGGCGCCGTCGCTGTGGACCCCTTGATCACCGCGGAGTTCGCGGTTTTCGCGGGATCCGTGGGATCTGAGGAATCCGCGGACTGTGATGACATGGCGGTATCCGCCACATTGCCCTCCCCGAGCACGCCATTGAGCTGGAACTGGAAACTGTGGGCGAATCTCAGCACGAATTCCGGGGCGGGGCCAAGGGGGTGGGTGAATGATTTCACAATCCTCGGCGCGGCAGGCCGTGTTGACCGGTGGCCGAGATCCGTGCCACGCCGGGGCCGTGTGCGTACCCCGTGACGGGGGAGGCCGCGCGAGGACACCGCCCGATCGAGGGACCGCGATCACGAGGCGTACGCCCGGCGAGTGATCCTCACCGGCCGACCGGATCCCGGTGCGCGCCGTCGTCCGGCGTGATCAGGGCGAGATGCCCGCCCTCGTCCAGTGGCGTGGGGACGGTCAACACCCCCACCGCCTCGGCCCGGTCGGCGTCGAAGAGGTGGATCTCGCCGTGTCCGCCGCGGGTGACGGCGACCAGCGGACCGCCCGGCGAGGCGGCGATGGCGCGCCGCTGCACCCCGTCCCACGGGGTACCGCCGCGGCGCGGCGCGCCGTCCATGGGCGGCAGCGGCAGCCGCGCGCAAACGTGCGGGCGGGGCGAGTCCGTGGCGACGAGGACGAGTTCGTCGCCGTCGGGGTGGACCCGGGCGAAGGCGACATGGCGGGCGGCCACCGCGAGGCGGAAGACCAGCCCCGGCCCGAGCCCGATGCGGCCGGTGTGCCCGTCGGCGGGTCCGGCGGGGTGTGCGCCGTCGAGCCGGTGCCACCAGGCGTCGTTGGTCCACTCCGGCCACCGTCCGGGCTCGGCGGGGCCGCCGCGTACGCACGACCAGAGCATGCGGCGGGCCGGATCCAGCCGCAGGTAGTAGCCCCGCCCGCCGCTGCGGCCGGCCGCCGCCCAGGGCAGCGTCGGCTCGGGTACGAGGGTGTCGCCGTCGCGGCGGGCGCGGTGCACGCCGGAGCCCGCCGCCGCGAACAGCCGTGCCGTACGGGGGTCCTGGGCGTCGCCGTGCCCGTCGTCGTCCGCCAGTCCGAGCCGCAGCAGGGGCTCGGCGGGCGGGCAGGAGGGCGCGGCCGACATCAGGTCGCGGTGCCGGTGGGCGGTGAGCGCACCGGGCTCGCGGTGGCGCAGGACGACGAGGGGGCCGTCGGTGGTGAGGGGGTGGCCGGTGGCGGGGGAGGCGTCGGCGGTGCGAGGGCTGTCGGCGGTGTGAGGCCTGTCGTCGGCGCAGGGAGCGCCGAGGACGGTGACGCCCGGTTCGCCGACCAGGGTGCGGGTCCGTACCGCGCTCGGCCCGCCCGGCGCATGAAGGTCGATGGCCGTCAACTGGTCGCTCCAGGCTTCCCCGTTGCGGCCGAGCCCCGTGGTGACGGCGATCCGGCGGCCCTGTGGGTCGGCGGCGATGTGCTCGGCGGGTACGGCCACCGGAACCCGGGCCTCCACGAGCGGGCGGCCCGCGTCGGGCCCGTACGGATCGAGGATCAGCAGCTCGCCCGCCCGGTCGTCGACGAAGGCGGTACGGCTGCGGGGCAGCGCCAGGAACCCGGCGTGCTCGGCGAGATGGCGGCGCTCCAGACGCGCGGTGACCGCGCCGTCCGGGAGGCTCAACACGGAGAGAAGTCCAGCCACTTGGTCGGCGACGAGCAGCCGCGGTGAGGCGGGTGCGGCGGGGCGGGCGCAGGGGGGTGCGGCCGATGCCGAGGGGTGGGGTGCGGTCGGCGGGGTGGTCGGTGGTGCGGGGCGGGTCATGGTCGGTCTCCCGGGTGGGTGGCGGAGGGCGGCAGCGGCCGGCACTTGATTTGGAAATGATTATCATGTGTAAATGCTGGGTGGACAGCAGGGGCCCGCCCGGGGCGGCCCCCGCCGCTGCATGCCCGAGCCCCGGTAGCCGAGAAGAACTGAGAGTCACTGGTGTCGCGGAAGCGGAGAGCGTGGATGGCGGGGGCGGCGGGAATGACGGAAATGACGGGAAAGCTGAGGGCGGGGCGTCGGGTGATGGCCGCCGTGGCCATGGGGGCGGCGGGTGCCGTACTCGTGGCCTGTGGCGGCACGGCCCCGACCGTCCAGGACGCCCCCGGTACGTCCGGCAAGGGCGACGGCGCCCGGACCGCCACCGAGGTGCAGCCGATCGCGCCCGCGCGGAAGATCACCGACGCCCAGGGCGTGACGGTCGACACCAAGGCGCCCCCCAAGCGCGTGGTGTGCCTGGTCGCGCTCTGCGACGACATGCTCGCCGAACTGGGCATGACCCCCGTCGCCACCAGCTCCGAGCTGCTGGCGCGCCCCGGATTCCTGGGCGCGGAGCGGGCGAAGCGGATACCCGTGGTGCCCGGCGGATTCCTCAGCCCCGAGACGGAGGCGGTGCTGTCCCACAAGCCGGACCTGGTCATCGGGCTGAAGGACACCCACGGCAAGCTCGCCCCGGCGCTCAAGGGGGCCACGACGTTCTGGCCCGTCCAGCCCGCGACGTGGCAGGACAGCGTCGGCTATCTGCGGAATCTGGCCGCGCTGACCGGGCGTACCCGGCAGGCCGAGGAGGCGGAGAAGCGCTTCCGTACGAAGCTGGCGCGCGCGGAGAAGGAGGCGAGCGGCAAGACCTCGCTGATCATCTTCGGCAGCGACGAGAACTTCGGCGTGGCCACCCCCGGCAACGACGTGGCCGCCGGACTCTTCCCGAAGATCTCCGGCTACCCCTGGAAGAGCCGGGGCGTGGAGGGCAGTTACAGCCTGGAGGAGATCCTCGCCCGGAACGTGGACGTGCTGTTCGTGGAGACGCTGGCCTTCGGCGACGCGGGCGGGGGCGGAAAGCTGTCGGACAAGCTCGCCAAGAACCCGCTGTGGTCGCGCATTCCGGCCGTGAAGAACGGCAAGGTCGTCGAGGTCGACTCCGAAGTGTGGGCCAAGGGGCGCGGCACGCGCTCGCTGGGCATGGTCCTCGACGAGGCCGTGGCCGCGCTGCGGTGAGAACCTCGGTGCGGACCTCACCCAAGCTCCCGGCCCAACTCATGGTCTGTGCCGTCCTGTTGTCGCCGGCCATGGTGTGCGCGCTGTGCCTGGGCACGCCGTACGTCCCCCTGTCGCATCTGCCCGCGGCCCTCTTCGGGAGCGGCGCCGAGGGGCCCGGCGGCGACCTGGCCGCGGTGATCGTCGGCGAACTGCGGCTCCCGCGTGCGGTGCTCGCCCTGGTGGCCGGGGCCTGCCTGGGAGCGGCCGGACTCGTGCTCCAGGAAGCACTGCGCAACCCGCTCGCCGTCCCCGAGATGCTCGGCGTCTCCTCGGGGGCCGCGCTGGGCGTCGCCGCGCCGCTCGTCCTGTCCTGGGCGATACCCGCAGCGGTCGCACCGCTGCTCGCCCTCGGCGGCGCGGCGCTCGGCGGCCTGCTGACCCTGCTCGCCGCCGGGTTCGGGCGCAGCCCGTCCGCCGTACTGCTGACGGGCGCCGCGGTCGCGGCCGCGCTGCAGGCGGCGCTCTTGGTGCTGATGGTGCTGGCCGATCAGCTCGACCTCCAGCTCATCTACCGCTATCTGCTGGGCAGTCTGTCCGCCCGCACCTGGGACGACGTCACCGGCCTCTGGCCGTGGCTGGTCATCGCGGTGCCCGCGCTGGTGCTGTGCGCGCCGGTGCTGGCGGTGCTGCGGCTCGGCGACGACGACGCGCGGGCCCTGGGCGTACGGGTACGCCGCGCCCGGCTGGCGGCGCTGGCCATCGCCGTACTGCTGATCGCCCCCGTCGTCGCGGTCTGCGGCCCGGTGGCCTGGGTCGGCTTCCTCGCCCCCCACCTGGCCCGCCGCCTGCGCCCCGACCACGACGCCGTGCGCTGGCTCCCGTGGTCGGCGGCCTGGGGCGCCGCGATCGTCCTCTGCGCCGATCAGCCCGCCCGCCTGGCCCTGGCCCCCGTCGAAACTCCGGTGGGCGCCTGGACGGCGCTGGTCGGAGTCCCGGTGGGGGTTGCGCTGTTGAGGGCGCGGCGGGGGAGGGGCGGGCGGCGGCCGACTGGGCGGACGCCCGTTACGGGGCAGGGCTCGGCGCGGGGTGCGGTGCCGGTGGCGGGCGGGAGTTCGGCGCCGGATGAGGTGCTGGTGGCGGGGGGCCGTCCATCGCCGGATGGCGCTCCGAGGGCGAGTGGGAGGTCAGCTGTGGATGGCGGATCCGTGGCAGGCGGGCGTCCGGCGCCGAATGAGATGCCGGTGGAAGGCGGGAGTTCAGTGCCCGGCGGATCGCCGGTGACCGGTGGTCGCGTGTCGTACGGGCGGCGGTCGCCGCGGGAGGGGGAGGTGGCGGGATGAGAGTGCGTGCGGGAGAGACGGGCGGTGGCGCCAACGGCATCGACGGCGTTGACGGCGTTAACGGTGACGGCGGCGTCCATGGTATCGGCAGCGGCGGTGGTAGCGGGAGCGGCAGCGGCGCCGGCTCGGGCGTCGGGGTGGAGGCCGCTGCCGATGGTGATGACCTCGGTGCGGTCGCCGCGCAGGAGCGGTTCCCCGTGTCTGTACGGAAGCCGTATGCCCTCCGTACGCGAACGAGTACGAAGCTGGTGCTGCTCGGCCTGCTCGTGCTGGCCCTCGGCGGGGCCGGGCTGGTGGCGGGGCGGGCGCCGACGCCCGCCGGAGTCCGGGACGTACTGACCGGGGGCGGCGAGGCGACCGCCCGGCACATCGTCCTCCAACTCCGCCTGCCCAGAACGCTGGTGGCGCTCGGCGCGGGTGCCTGCCTGGGGCTGGCCGGGACCGTACTCCAGTCGGCGCTGCGCAACCCGCTCGCCGGGCCCGAGGTCACCGGGGTCACGCCGGGCGCGGTGCTGGGCGCCGTCACCGCCACCGGCCTCGGGCTCGCCGGCTGGGAGTCCCCGGCCGCCGTGGTCGTCGCCGCCTGCCTCGGCGGCTTCGCCGGAGCCGGGCTGCTGTGGCTGCTGGTCGGGCGCGAGCAGGGCGATCCGGAGCGGACCGCGGTGCACGGCGTACTGGTGTCGGCCGTACTGGCCGGGCTGACGGCCATGGTGCTGCTGGTCGCGCCCGGGGAACTGGGCAGCGTGGTGCAGTGGCTGGTCGGTTCGACGGAGGGCCGGGTCTGGCAGCACTGGCACCTGCTGTGGCCCTGGGCGGCGGTGTGGACGGCCGCGGCCTGCGCGCTGGCCGGGCCGCTGACGCTGCTGCGCTGCGGCGACGAGCAGGCCGCGGCGGCCGGACTGGCCGTCACCCGGGCCCGCGGCGCGGCCCTGGTCTGCACCGTCGCGCTCACCGCGGGCGCGGTGTCGGCCGTCGGCGCCCTGGGCTTCGTGGGGCTGCTGGTGCCGCATCTGGCGCTGGCGCTCTTCGGCGCGGACCTGCGGGCCGCCCTGCCCGGCGCCGCGCTGATCGGCGCCGTGGTGGTGTGCGGCGCCGACGCGGCGGCCCAACTCCTGTCCCGCTCCCTCGCGTACGCCCTGGACGCCGACCGGCTGACGGTCCCCGTCGGCGCGCTGACGACGTGCGTCGGGGCGGCGCTGCTGATGGTGGTGGCGCGGCGGTACGGGGGCCGGTACGGGGAGGGGCGGTGAGGGCGGGCGGGTGCCGGGCCACGGGCCGTCTCGCCCGCCCTCGTGCCGTGTTCTCCCCCACTGCACCACCGCCCCGCCACTTCCCTCCCTCGCTGCACCAACGCCCTGTCCCTTCTCTCACTCACCGCATCGCAACACCAGGAGCGCACATGACCGCACCACCTCCACCCCCACCCGTATCGGCTCAGGGCAAGGACGGCCCGCACCGAGGCGGCAGCCCGCCGCCCGCTCCGGGCGCGATCGACGTCGAAGGGGTCCGCTTCGGGTACCCGGGGCGGGAGGTGCTGCGCGGCGTCGATCTGCGGGTCGAGGAGGGCGAGTTGGTGGCCCTGGTCGGGCTCAACGGCTGCGGCAAGAGCACCCTGCTGCGGCTCGCCGCGGGCCTGCTGCGCCCGACGGCGGGCCGGGTGCTGCTGGGCGGCGACGACCTCGCCGCCCTGTCCCGGAGGTCGGCGGCGCGCCGGGTCGCCCTGCTGCACCAGTCGGCGCCCGCCGTGCCCGGCATGACCGTACGGCAGCTCGTACGCCAGGGCAGATACGCGGCCCGTGGCCCGCTGGGCATGCTCAGGGAGGGCGATGACGCCGTCGTCGCGCGGGCGCTCGCGGACGTCTCGGTGGCCGAATGGTCCGACCGGCCCGTGGACTCGCTGTCCGGCGGCGAGCGGCAGCGCGTACGGCTGGCCATGGCACTGTCCCAGGACACCCGTGTGCTGCTGCTCGACGAGCCCACCACATACCTCGATCTCCGGCATCAACTCCAGGTGCTGCAGACGGTGGTGAGGCTGCGTCAGGAGCGTGGGCTGACGGTGGTGATGGTGCTGCACGACCTGGGGCACGCGGCGCGGTTCGCCGACCGCCTGGTGGCGCTGCGCGCGGGCCGGGTGGCGGCGGACGGCCCGCCGGCGGATGTGGTGACACCGGGGCTGCTGGCCGAAGTGCTGGGCGTGGCAGGGCGGGTGGGGCGCGATCCGGAAGGGGGCTGGCCGGTGTGTTACCCGGATCACCCTCTTCCGGTGACGAACACTGTTGCGAAATGACAATCATGTTCATTAGTGTCTGTGGTGCGGCGCCGGTCGGCTGCCGTGGCCGGACGACGGCCCAACCATGTGACTGGAGGCTTCACCTCATGGAGCAGAGCAAGGTGTTCACCCCGATCGCCGAGCAGGGTCAGCTCGCGCACCTGTCGGCCACCCACTCCAACGCGCTCGTCGAGAACCCCTTCGACGACGCCTTCGAGGCCGCCGCTGACGGCGAGGAGTAAGACCCTGCGAGCGGGCCCGTCCGGTCAACTCCCGGGCGGGTCCGCTCCGTTCTCCCCTCTCTCGTACTCCGACCTGTTCAAGGAGGTCCCGCTCGTGCCCCTCAACCGACTCGCTCCCGGCGTCGAGATCGTCACCGTTCCCGGGCGGGGGCTCGCGCTCCGTACGCCCGAAGGGGACTTCCTGCGCATCGATACGGGCGAGGTGCCCGAGCGTGAACTGCTGGAACGGCTGGCGGGGGACGGGGAAGGCACGAGCGGCCCCGCGCGGGACGACTCCCCGCTCGCCTCCCTGGTGGAGGCGTTCGAGGGCGCAGGTTTCGTACGGCGTGCGGACGCGGAGATCTCCGCGGCGCGGCCGCTGGCGGGGTGTCGCGTGCTGGTGCTCGGTGACGAGGTGATCGTCGGGGTGTTGGCGCGGTGCGTGGAGGCGGCCGGGGGCGATGTGGATTGTGGTGACGCCGTACGGGTCGCCGCCATGGCGCGCGAGGGCGCCGGCGGCGACGGGCGGCGAACTGCCGTGGTGTGGTGCCTGGATGATCCCGTACCGCCCGGGCTGTGGGAGCAGGCGGACCGGCTGCCCGGCCGGGGGATCGCCTGGCTGCGCTGCCACCGCGAGGGCCGCCAGGCCTGGATCGAACCGCCGGCCGCCGTGCCCGGCGATGTCACCTCGGCGGATGTACGCCTCAGACGGCTCGCCGCGACACCCGCGTACCGCGAGCTGGCCGCGTACTGGAGCGGTCAACGCACGCCGGAGAGCGCCCGGTTGAGCACCCCCGCCTCGGCCGGGCTGATCGCGGGACTGCTGGCCGACGACCTCATCACCTGGGCAACGGGGCGCGTGTCCGCCGGGACCCTGCCTGCGCGGCGACGGCTGCGGCGCATCGACCTGGCGGACCTGACGGTGACGGAACATCCGGTGCTGCCGGTGCCGGTGGTTGCGGAGCTGCCGGGGGCGGTTGGGGCGCGGGCGGGAGTGGGTGTCGCTGCGGGGGCGGGCGTCGTCGGTTCGCATGCGGACTCGGATGCGGGCGGTGTCGGGCGCGCGGGTGTGGATGGGGCTCTGGGCGCGGACAGCGGCCCGGGTGTGCAGGAAGGTGGCGGGCGATGACGCCGTACATGGATTCCGGTGCGGGGCAGGGCGGCGGCGCGGTGGCGCCCGGTGGTGCGGGGGAGTTGGCGGCGGCGGAGGCTGTGGTGCCCGGTGGTGCGGGGGAGTTGGCGGCGGCGGAGGCTGTGGTGCCCGGAGGCGCAGTCCGCGGGCAGGACGGGCCGCGGGTGCGGACGGTGTGGGTCGGGATGGCGGACGGGGCGCGGCTGGCCACGGATGTGTGTCTGCCCGCGCGGTCCGGCGGGCCGTACCCGGCCGTGGTGATGCGTACGCCCTATGACCGGCGCAGGCACCGGGCCGAGTTGTGCGCCTGGGCGGCGCGCGGGTTCGCGGCTGTGGCGCAGGACGTACGGGGCCGCCACGCCTCGCAGGGGGAGTGGCACCCGTACCGGGGCGAGGGGGCCGACGGCGCGGCGACGCTGCGTTGGCTGCGCGGGCAGACCTGGAGTGACGGCCGGGTGATCGCCCACGGGGCTTCGTACGGGGCGTACTGCGCGCTGGCGACCGTGCTGGGCGACGCGAGCGCGGACGGCAGGAGCGGCGACGTCCAGGGTGAAGGCGGTCCGGGTGAAGGCAGGTCGGGTGAGGGCGTCCCCGATGCGGTCATCGCCGCCGTTCCCGCGCTCGGGACGGCCGAGACGGCGCGCGAACCTGGCGGCCCGGAGCGGCTGTTGGCGCGTGCCGGATGGTGGGCGGCGCACGGCGACCGCCCGGACTCGGACCCCTCGGCGCTCGACGAGGCGCTCGCCCGCGACCCGCGCCTGCTGGAGCACCTTCCCGTCCTGGACCTGCCGCACCGTCTGGGCCGCGAACTGCCCTCTTGGGCGGGCGTGTGGGACGACTGCCGACGCGGCCGCCTCGCGCTGCGGGCGGGCCGCGCACGGGTCCCGCTGCTCGCTGTCGGCGGCGCCCGCGACCCCTTCGCCGACGACACCGTGGAACTGTGGCAGCGGTGGGGCGGCCCGGCCCGCCTGCTGATGGGGCCGTGGGGTCATGAGCTGACGGCATCCCCTGGCGGCGGGGCCGGTGAGCGGCAGTCCGGACACTATGAACACCGGCTGAATCTCGGTGAGTTGTACGTCCACTGGGCGCGCACCGCACTCGACGCCGGTCTCGCCTCCGGGAGGCGTGGCGCCGTGGCCCTGGTGGGGAGCGGCTTGTGGTGCGGGGCGGGGGATGGCGGAGCGGCGGACGGTCGAGTGGCGGACGGCAGGGTCCTCGTGCACGCCTTCGGCAGCCGGTCCGGGCTGCGCGTACTGCGCGGTGCCGACTTCGTCGCCGACCCGCAACACCCCGTACGCTCCGACGACTTGGCCGTCCCCGAGGACGGCCCGGCCGACCGCTGCCTGCTGGTCACCCCGCCGCTGCCCCGCCCGGTGGATGTGCTCGGGACGGCGTCCGTGCGCTTTCGCGCCCGCTCCTCCACGCCGAGTGCGGACTGGGCGGTACGCGTGGTGGCGCTCGACCCCGAGGGCCGGGCCGAACCCCTCGCTCTGGGGGTGGTGCGGCGGATGGACGGGCCGGGCCGGGCCGGCGGGACCGGCCGGGTGCACGGGTCGAGTCGCCCGGACGCGGAGTGCCAAGTGAACGTATCTCTAGGTCACTTGGCGCGGAGACTGCCCGCGGGGACGCGGCTGCGGGTCGAGATCGCCGGTCACCACTTCCCCGCCCACGCACGCAATCCCCACACCGGCGAGGACCCGATGGCCGCCACCCGGCTGCTCCCTTCCCGCCGCACCGTACTGATGGCGGACGGCGCCCTGCTGCTCCCCGTCGCCCCGCCGCGCAGCTTCGCCGCGGCCGTCGACCCCGTACAGGAGATATGCACGTGACCACCCACCCCCACGGCACGGCGGCCGCCGCCCCGCCCTCGTCGACAGCGCGGCCGTCTGGGGCCGCGGAACCCGTCCGGGCCGCGTGGTCCGCCCCGGCTTCTCCCGCCCACCTCCCCGTCGAAGCGCTGGTCGACCCGCACTGCGGGCTGGTCCGCAGCGTGGAGCCGGTTGCGCACCCGGAGGGTGCGCCGCCCCGCTATACCGCCATGACCGCCGAGGTGGCCGACGCGCGCCGGTTCGGGGCGTGGCCCGCCGACCGGGTGGCGCTCGGTACGACCTTCGGCGACCCGGAGGGGGCCCGCACGGCGGCCGTCGCCGAGGCCGTCGAACGGTACTGCGGCAACCGGCTGCCGCCCACAGGTCACCCCGACGCCCCGCGCCGGGCCACCGCTCGCGAACTCGGCTCCGAGGGGCGGCAGTTGTACGGACCCGGTGACCTGCCGCGTTATGCGGACTGGCAGTACGGGCGCGAGGCGTTCCCGTACCGTCCCTTCACGCCGGACACTCCCGCGCTGTGGACGCGCGGAACATGGACGGACACGGGGGCGGAATGCTGGGCCCCGGTCTGCCTCACGCATCTCAACTGGCGTCAGGGTGAGCTGCGTTCGCTGCCCCGCACGCATCACCTCAACTACGCGGGCATCGCCACCGGGCAGGGGTTCGACGACGCCGTCGAGCGCGGCCTGCTGGAGGTCGTCGAACGCGACGCGCTGGAACTGTGGTGGCACCTGGACGGCCCCGCCCGGGGCATCGACCCGGCCACCGTGCCGGGCCTCACCGAGGACCTGGCGGGCTGTGGGCTCAGGGTGTGGATCGTCGAGATGCCGTCCGAATTCGCGCCGTGCATGGCGGCGTTGGCGTACGACCCGGTGCGCGGAATCCATGCGGCGGGCTTCGCGTGCCGGTACGACCCGGCGGAGGCGGCGCGCAAAGCGGTGCTGGAGGCCGTGCACACATGGGTCTTCACGCAGGGGGCCGTGGAGGCCGACGGCTGGGTGTTCCGGGCGATCGAGGCGGGGATGCTCGCGAGCGGCCTGTACCTCTCCCACCGCGCCGACCGCCGCTATCTGGACGACTGCGGGCCCCAGTTCGCCGCCGTACGCGACCTGGGGGCGCATGTGCAGGTGTGGCTGGACGAGCGGATGCGGCCGCTGGCCGAGCGGTTCACGGAGCCGCGCGGCGGCACGGTGGGGATCGGGGAGGCCGCGGCGGGATCGCGCGAGGCCCTGTGGTCCCGTCTCGCGGCCGGCGGCCACCGCGTCGCCACCTTCGACCTGACGACCGAGGACGTGGCCGAAACGCCGTTGCGGGTCGCCCGCGTACTCGTCGGCGGCCTCATCCCGAACGCCCCGGCTGCCTTCGCCTACCTCGGCTCCCCGCGCTTCGCCGAGGCGGCCCTCGCCCGAGGCTGGCGGTCGACGGCCCCCGCCGCCCCGCAGGACTTCACCCTCGCGCCCCCGCCGCACATGTGAGGCGCGACCGATGAACGATTCCCTTCCTTCCGGAGCGGCGCGGCGCGCGCCCGCGCCCGACGAGGTGGCGGCCGCGCTCGCCGAGGCCCGGTCCTGGCGGGTGCCCGATGCCGCGACGCCGGACGCGGCCGCGCCCGCGCCTGCCTGGGCGTGGGCCCCCGCCACGCTGCGCGTGCCCGAGCGGCCCGGGGTGCTGCCGCTGGCCCGTGCCCTGCGCCTGTCCCTCGCGGCCGCCGAAGGCTCCGGCGGCCGACTGCGGCCCGTACCGTCGGCGGGCGCGCTCCACCCGGTCAACGCGCACCTGCTGATCGGCCCCAACTGCCCGCTCCCGCCCGGTCGTTACGCGTACGACCCGCGGTCCGGCCGGGTGCTCTCACGCGGCCCCGCTCCCGCCGACGCACCCCCGGGCGCAGTGGTCGTCCTCACGGTCACCGCCCGCCGCACGGTCTCCCACTACGGCCACCGGGCCTGGCCGCTCCTCCTCCTGGACGCCGGGCACGCAGCCGCCGCCCTGGCCCTGGCCGGAGCCTCCCGCATCTGCCTGGACGCGGACGCCCGCCTCCTGTCGGCCGCGGCCGGACTGCCGCCGACCGCCGAATGGCCCCACCGCCGGCCCGGCATGGAGTGCGAACACCCGCTGGCCGCCGTCCACTTCGTACCGGACGGGGTGGAGGGGGTCGCGGGGACGGAGGGCCCGGACTCGACACAGCGGGACGTCCTCGCACGCTGGGCGAGGCAGGGGCTGGGGGCCGCGCCGCTCGCGGCCGGTATGAGGGTCACCTCAGGAGGCGTGTCCGGAGCCGGGGCGCGGACGGGGACCCGGGCCGGGGTGCGCACCGCGCGACGGGCCGGAGCGACTGCGGGGCCAGGGCCTTACGGGGGTGGGGCGGCGCAGCAGTGCGCGGCGGATCGCGAACTGGAGCGGGCCTGGCGCGTCCTGGAGCTGGTCACCAAGGCGCCTGAGCGCAGGGCCGGTTGGCGGCATGGGGGAGGGGGCGACTGGCCCGCGGGTGTGCTGCCGGCGCGGCGCAGTGCGCCTCCGCCTCTGCTGGGCGAGCCCTCGCGCGGGCAGTTGGGGCGCGTCCTGGCCGCGGCTCAGGCGGGCTCGCCGAGCGGCCTGAGGTGGTGTGTGGCTGTCGGCGGGGTCCGGCCGGGGCTGCTGGAAAGGGAGAGCACGGCGGGCCAGGCTCAGCCGTGGCGGGACTGTGCGGGGGGCGGGCTCGGCGTGCTCGCCACCGGAGACGCGCGTCCCACGCTCGCCGTCTGGGCGGCCGGTCAGGGGTGGATCGCCGAGGCGGGGGCGGTGCTGCTGGCGTACGGGTGTCCTGCGGACGCGGCACCGGAGCGCGTACGGCGCGACCATCTCGGCGCCGGATACGCCGTGGGGCTGGCGCAGGCCACCGCCGCCGCGCTGGGCCTGGCCGCGCGGCCCATCGGTTCCTGGCAGCGCGCCGACCTGGGAGCCGCGCTCGGCGGCAGCCCGGGCCGCGACTGGATCGTGCACGGGCTCGCCCTGGGGCGCGGCTCCACCAAAGCACCACCTGTCCCACCCACCACCCGAGAACGAGGCGATCAGCCGTGATGGTGCACCCCGAGCTGCTGCGTGCGGCCCGTGCCGCGCGTGGGCCGTTGCTGGGCGCCACCGCCCTGCTCGCGGCCGTTGCCGTGACCTATCTCGCGCAGGCGGTGCTGCTGGCCGCCGCGCTCTCCACGATCGCGCGCGGTGGTGTCGACGGCGCGGGCGGCCAACTCGCCCTCCTGCTGGGCGCGGTGCTCGGCGTCGTCGCGCTGCGGGCCGGGCTGGGCTACTGGCAGCGGCGGACAGCCGTACGGGCCGGGGCGCAGGTGCGTACCCGGCTCCGCGACGAGCTGCTGGAACGGCTGGGGTGCGTGGGGCCGGCGCATCTCACCGGGGCCCGGGCCGGTGCCGTACGGGCCACCGTCGTGGACGGCGTGGAGGGCGTGGACGCCTACGTCTCCCGCTATCTCCCGCAGCTGCTGATCACCTGCGCGCTGCCGCCCCTGCTGCTGGCCGCCGTCGCCGCCGTAGAACCCTACGCGCTGCTCGCCCTCGTCCCCGCCCTGCTGCTGGCGCTGCTGGCACCCCGCTGGTGGGACCGGCTGCTGGCCCGGCGCGGCCGCGAGCACTGGGACTCCTACGAGGCCCTGGCCGCCGACTACTTGGAGGCGCTGCAGGGCATGCCGGCGCTGCGCGCGGCGGGCGCGGTGGGGCGTACGAGGCAGCGGCTGGAGCGGCGTTCGGCCGCGCTGCACCGGGCGACCGTCGCCAAACTGCGGGTCTCGCTCCTCGACACCGGGCTGACCGACCTGGCCCTGCAGGGCGGCACCGTCGCCGCGGCCCTGCTGGCCTGCCACGCGGCCGCCACTGGCCGCACCGCCGCCAGTGGCACCTACCTCCTGCTGATGCTCGCCGCCGAGTGCTTCCGGCCGGTCCGCGACCTCTCGCGCGCGTGGCACGCCGGATATCTGGGCGTGTCGGCGGCGGACGGCATCGCCGCGCTGCGCACCGCCGAGGGCGGCGTGCCGGACGAGGGGACCGTACGGGCCCAGTGGCACACCGCGCCCGAAGTCCGCTTCCAGGACGTGCACTTCGGCTACCCGGGGGCCGAGGGGCCGGCGGCGCTGCGCGGGGTGAGCTTCACGGCGGCGGCGGGACGCACCACCGCCGTGGTCGGGCCGTCCGGGGCGGGCAAGTCCACGCTGCTGCGGCTGCTGCTGCGGCAGTACGACCCGCAGCGCGGCACGGTCCTGGTGGGCGGGAGCGACGTCGCCGCCCACACCCTGGCCTCGCTGCGCAGCGGCATCGCCGTCGTCTCCCAGGAGACCTACCTCTTCCACGCCACCGTCGCCGACAACCTGCGCCTGGCCCGCCCCTCGGCCACCGACGCCGAACTGCGGGCGGCGGCGCGGGCCGCCGGGGTGCACGAGGAGATCGCCCGCCTCCCGGACGGCTACGCCACACTCCTGGGCGAGCGAGGCGCCACCCTCTCCGGCGGACAGCGCCAACGCCTCGCCCTGGCACGGGCGTTGCTCTCCGACGCTCCCGTACTCGTCCTCGACGAGGCGACCAGTGCGGTCGACGAGCACCGCGAGGCCCGCATCACCCACGAACTGACCCGCGCCGCCCACGGCCGCACCTGCCTGATCGTCGCCCACCGCCTGGAGTCCGTACGCCACGCGGACCGCATCGTGGTCCTGCGCGAGGGCCGCGTGGACGCTGCGGGCACCCATGCGGATCTGCTGGCGGCGGGCGGTCTGTACGCGTCGCTCGTCGCGGCGGGGGGTGCGCCGGGCGTGGGCACACCGGGTGAGGATGCGCGGGGTGCTCACTCACCCGCCCCCGCGCCGGACCGTGAGCAGGGCGAGAAGGGCGGGCGAGCCGCATGACCGTGGATGCCGGCAGGGCGACGATGGGTGGGCAGGGCGGGAAGGGCGTGGACGGCGCCGGGAGCGGTGCGCCGCTGCGGTCGCTGCTTCCCGTGCTGGGCGCGCACCGGGGGATGGTGGCGCGGACCTGCGGTGCGGCGCTGGTGGAGCAGGCGGCGCTGGTCGCGCTGGTGACGGGTGCCGCGTACGTGGTCGGTGCCGCGGTGGTCGGGCGTACGGCGCCCAGTGGCTGGGTGGTGGCCGCGCTCGTCGGGCTGGTGCTGGTGCGGGCGGTGGCGACCTGGCGCGAGATGGACCTCTCGCACGATCTGGCCTACCGGGTGCTGGCCGAGCTGCGGGTGCGGGTCTTCGACGGGCTGGCGCGCAGTGCGCCCGCCCGGATCGCGGGGCGGCGCAGCGGCGATCTGGCCGCGACCGCCATGGGCGATGTCGAAGCGCTGGAGTTCTTCTACGCACACGCCATCGCCCAACTGCTCGCCTCCCTGGCGGTGTTCGGCGGCGGAGCGGTGGTCCTGGCCGCCGTTGACCCGTGGCTGGCGCTCGCGGTGCTGCCGGTCGCGGGGCTCCTGATGCTCGCGCCGGTGCTGGACGGGCGCGGGAGGGCGGCGCGTGCGGCCCGTACGCGTGCGGCCGCCGCGTCGCTGTCGGCCGAGGCCGTGGAGACGGTGGACGGACTCGGCGAGCTGGTCGCCTTCGGCGCGCTGGAGCGGAGGAGGAAGCAACTCGCCGCAACGGGAGCGAAGTTGGCGCGGCGGCAGCGGGGTGAGCAGTCGTGGGAGGCGGGTGCGGCGGCGGTGCGTGACGTGCTGGTGGTGGGCGCCGTGCTCGCGGTGGTGGCCGCCGCCGCGCACGGCGTCGCCACCGGGCGGCTCGGCGGTGCCTGGGCCCCGGCCGCGATGGCGCTCGCGCTCGGCGTGCTGGCGCCGGTCGCCGACTCCGCCGCGGCACTGGGCCAGGCGGGCGGGCTGCGGGCCGCGGCGGCACGCGTCGGTTCCGCCGTACGGGCCCCCGCCGGCGCCCCCGAACCGGCCGCCCCGCGCCCCGTACCCGACGGCCCCCTCGGCATCCGGCTCCACGGCGTGCACTTCGACTACGGCGGGGCCGAGGTCCTCGGCGGCCTGGACCTCACCGTCCGGCCGGGCGAGACCGTGGCCCTCGTCGGCGCCTCGGGTGCGGGCAAGTCCACCTGCGCCCACCTCCTGGCCCGCTACTGGGACCCCACCTCCGGGGCGGTGGAACTGCTCCCGTCCCCGGCGGACGGCGCCCCGTCGGCGGCTCTGCCGGCAGGGTCGGCCACCGCCTCCGTATCGCCGGCTGCCCCCACCCCCCTCGACCTCAAGGACATCTGCGACGCCGACCTGCGGCGGGCCGTCTGCGTCGTGGGGCAGGAGGTGCCGCTGTTCCACGGCACGCTCGCGGAGAACGTGCGGCTCGCCGCTCCGGACGCCAGTGACGGCGAGGTGCGTGCCGTCGTGCGGGCCTGTGGGATCGACCGGTTCGCGGCGGGCGGGCTGGAGACGGCGGTCGGGGAGCGCGGGGGGACGCTTTCGGGCGGGCAGCGGGCCCGGATCGCGCTGGCCCGGGCCCTGCTCGCACGGCCGCGGGTGCTCGTGCTGGACGAGACCACGGCGCACCTGGACGCGGCCTCGGACGGCGAGCTGGCCGCGGCCCTGGCGGCGGGATCCGCCTCCCGCGCCACCGTCGTCATCGCGCACCGCCCGGCCACCATCCGTCGCGCGGACCGTATCGCCGTACTGGCGCGGGGGCGCGTCGTGGAGGAGGGGACGTGGGAGGAACTCGCCGCCGGGGGAGGGGAGTTCGCGCGCGTCATGTCCCGGGGAGGGGCGGCGTGAAGAAGGCGCACCCCACCCAGGAGTGTCCCGCCAAGGCCCGCCCCGCCAAGGCGCGCCCCCGCCCGCCCCTCAGCTCATCCGCAGCGCCAGGAAGAAGTCCAGCTTGTCCTCCAAGCGGGACAGGTCGCGGCCGGTGAGCTGCTCGATGCGGCCGACCCGGTAGCGCAGGGTGTTCACGTGCAGGTGCAGGCGGGTGGCGCAGCGGGTCCAGGAGCCGTCGCAGTCCAGGAAGGCTTCCAGGGTGGGGATGAGTTCGGCGCGGTGGCGGCGGTCGTAGTCGCGCAGCGGGTCCAGCAGGCGGGCGGTGAAGGCGCGGCGTACGTCGTCGGGGACGAAGGGCAGCAGCAGGACGTGCGAGGCCAGCTCCTCGTGTCCGGCGGCGCAGACGCGGCCGGGGCGGGCCGCGGCCACCCGGCGGGCGTGCCGGGACTCCTCCAGGGCGCCGCGCAGGCCCTCGGCGGAGTGCACGGGGGCGCTGACGCCGATGGTCAGCCGGCCGTCGCCGTCCAGGCCGCGGGAGAGCGGCTCCTGTACGGCGGCGAGCAGGGCGTCGGCGCGCAGCCCGGCGTCGGCGGAGTCGGTGCTCTCCTCGGGCGCGGTGGGTACGGCGGGCAGCGGCACCAGGGCCACCGCCTCGTCGCCGGTGTGCGCCACGGCGATCCGGTCGGAGGGGTCGGGTCCGAAGGTGCCCGGGTCGACCAGGACCTCCTCCAGGAGCGACTGGGCGACCGGGCCGCCGGGCACCTCGCCGCCGTCCCACTCCACCCGCGCCACCACGACCTGCCAGTGCGGGGCGGTGCCCAGGCCCGGCAGCAGGACGGGGGCGGCCACCCGCAGGCGGGCGGCGATCTCGGCGGGCGCGGCGCTCGCCTGGACCAGCTCCAGGACCTCCTGGGCCAGGCGGCGCCGTACCGTGCGCGCCGCGTCCCGGCGGTCGCGCTCGACGGCGATGAGCTGGGTGACGCCGTGCAGCAGGTCCAGCCGCTCCTCGGGCCAGTCCCCGGCGTCCGCCTCCACGGCCAGCAGCCAGTCCGATAGCACGGTCTCGCGCAGGTCGCGGCCGCCGCCGCGGATGGGGAAGAGGGAGTACGTGGCGCCGTCCGCGCTCACGCGGTGCGGGCCGCGGCGGCCGGTGCGCGAGGCGGCCAGGTGCTCGCCCGCCAGGCGGGCGCAGACCTCGGCGGGCAGCTCGGGCCCTGACCCGGCCAGCGTGGACCCGGCGATCTGGCGGCCGGTGGGCGAGAGCACCCAGGCGCGCAGGTCCAGGTCGGAGCCGAGCAGGTCCAGGACGACCTCGGGGCCGCCGC
Source organism: Streptomyces sp. UF-297 (assembly GCF_058245575.1). NCBI lineage: Bacteria > Bacillati > Actinomycetota > Actinomycetes > Kitasatosporales > Streptomycetaceae > Streptomyces > Streptomyces sp. UF-297. Next base: position 56,555 of record NZ_JBSIBZ010000003.1, read on the forward strand.
CGGCCGGGCCCGACGTCATCAGGCGGCGGTGCCGGTCCACGACCGCCGCCAGGTCGCCGGCGCGCTCGCTGGAGACCTGGCGTACGACGTACTCGGTGATGGAGGCGAAGGAGACGTCCTCGACGACGGAGAACAGCGGCAGGCGGTGGCGGGCGCAGGCCGCGACGAGATCGTCGGGGATCGCGCCCAGCTCCGCCTCGCCCGCCGCGAGCCCGGCGACCCCCGCGGAGGCCAGGATGCGCACGAACCGCTCGGAGTCCTCCGGCTCGCGCCGCCAGGCGAGGCCCGTGAGGACCAGCTCGCCGCCGGAGAGGTAGCGGCTGGGGTCGCGCAGGTCCGTGGTCATCACGCCACGCACCGAGCGGTCCAGCTCGTCCTCGCCGCCGAGCAAACGCAGGCCAAGGGTGTCGGTGTCCAGGAGTGCGCGGAGCCGCATGACCTCGCCCGCCGATCTGTCTGTCTTGTGTTGCCGGTGGAATACCGCGAGGTTTCTGTGCCCCGCCGTTCGTTCGAATCTACAAGACCTGCCCCCTGGCCAGCCAACCGCTTCATGCGTTCGGTGACTGCACCGGGCGGCCCGTCGGCGCGTTCACTTGGCCACACCGCATGAACAAGACATGAACGAGCCGCCGGTGTCGAGGGCCATTAGTCCCCGCCGGCCGCTGCGAATGACCCGATTTCGTAGGTGTCCCGGCGCAACCTGGATCCATACGGAAAAGACCTCGAAGCAGTCGAAGCTTTCGATGAACCGGAGAAGAGGGGCCACCTATGGACTTCCTTCGCCCCGCCAGCTGGGAGGAAGCGCTCGCCGCCAAGGCCGAGCACCCCACGGCTGTGCCGATCGCGGGCGGTACGGACGTGATGGTCGAGATCAACTTCGACCACCGCCGCCCCGAGTACCTCTTGGACCTCAACCGCGTCGGTGACCTGCTGGAGTGGGAGGTGGGGGAGAAGGCCGTACGGCTGGGCGCCTCGGTGCCGTACACGCAGATCATGGAGAACCTGCGCACCGAGCTGCCGGGCCTGGCGCTGGCCTCGCACACCGTTGCCTCCCCGCAGATCCGCAACCGCGGCGGCGTGGGCGGCAACCTCGGCACCGCCTCCCCGGCCGGCGATGCGCACCCCGCCCTGCTCGCCTCCGGCTGCGAGGTCGAGGCCGCCTCGGTGCGCGGCACCCGCATGATCCCGATCGACGCGTTCTACACGGGGGTCAAGCGCAACGCCCTGGAGCCGGACGAGCTGATCCGCGCGGTGCACATCCCCAAGGCGGACGGGCCGCAGCAGTTCTCCAAGGTCGGCACCCGCAACGCCATGGTGATCGCGGTGTGCGCCTTCGGGATCGCGCTGCACCCCGGGACCAGGACGGTACGCACCGGGATCGGCTCGGCCGCGCCCACGCCCGTACGCGCCAAGGAGGCCGAGGAGTTCCTCGCCGCGGCCCTGGAGGAGGGCGGCCTGTGGGAGTCCCGGGGGCCCGTACCGCCGTCCGTGGCCAAGCAGTTCGCGCAGCTGGCGAGCGGCGCCTGCAACCCGATCGACGATGTGCGCGGCAGCGCCAAGTACCGCCGCCACGCGGTGGGGATCATGGCCCGCCGCACCCTGGGCTGGGCCTGGGAGTCCTACCGCGGCACCGCCCGCGACACAGAAGGAGGCGCACGATGCGCGTGAACTTCACCGTCAACGGCCGCGAGCAGACGGCCGACGACGTATGGGAAGGCGAGAGCCTGCTGTACGTGCTGCGCGAGCGCATGGGGCTGCCGGGCTCGAAGAACGCCTGTGAACAGGGTGAGTGCGGGTCGTGCACGGTCCGCCTGGACGGGGTGCCGGTGTGCTCCTGTCTGGTGGCGGCGGGCCAGGCCGAGGGCCGCGAGGTGGTCACGGTCGAGGGCCTGGCGGAGTTCGCCAAGCAGCGCTCCGAGGGCGCCTGCGGGACCGGGGCCTGTGAGGGCACCACCCTCGACCAGGCCAAGCGCTGGCAGAGCAAGCCGGCCACGGCCGACGGGCAGACCGGCGAGAACATCCAACTCTCCCCGGTCCAGCAGGCGTTCATCGACGCGGGCGCGGTCCAGTGCGGATTTTGCACCCCGGGTCTGCTGGTCGCCGCCGATGAACTGCTGGAGCGCAACGCCCAGCCCTCCGACGCCGACATCCGCGAGGCGCTGTCGGGCAACCTGTGCCGCTGCACCGGCTACGAGAAGATCATGGACGCGGTCCGGCTCGCCGCCGCGCGCCAGTCCGAGGAGGTCTGAGGCCATGGCCGACACCCGTACGACCGGCATCCCCGCCAAGGTCACGCAAGGGTCGCAGACCAAGGGCGGCATCGGCGAGTCCACGCTGCGCCCGGACGGCACCCTCAAGGTCACCGGCGAGTTCGCGTACTCGTCGGACATGTGGCACGAGGACATGCTGTGGGGCCAGATCCTGCGCTCCACCGTGGCGCACGCCGAGATCGTCTCCATCGACACCGGCGAGGCGCTCGCGACTCCCGGCGTCTACGCGGTCCTCACCTACGACGACCTGCCGACCGCGGTGAAGAACTACGGCCTGGAGATCCAGGACACCCCGGTCCTCGCGCACGGCAAGGTCCGCCACCACGGCGAGCCCGTCGCCCTGGTCGCCGCCGACCACCCGGAGACCGCGCGCCGCGCCGCCGCCAAGATCAAGGTCGACTACCGCGAACTGCCCGTCATCACCGACGAGGCGTCCGCCACCGCGCCGGACGCGGTCCTCGTCCACGAGGGCCGCACCGACGAGCACTCCCGGCACGTCCCGCACCCGAACATCGTGCACCGCCAGCCGATCGTCCGCGGCGACGCCGCCGAGGCCGCCAAGAGGGCCGACGTCATCGTCACGGGCGAGTACACCTTCGGCATGCAGGACCAGGCCTTTCTCGGGCCCGAGTCCGGCCTCGCCGTGCCGGGCGAGGACGGCGGCGTCGACCTGTACGTGGCCACCCAGTGGCTGCACTCGGACCTCAAGCAGATCGCCCCGGTCCTCGGCCTGCCCGAGGAGAAGGTGCGCATGACGCTCTCCGGCGTCGGCGGCGCCTTCGGCGGCCGCGAGGACCTCTCCATGCAGATCCACGCCTGCCTGCTGGCGCTGCGCACCGGCAAGCCGGTCAAGATCGTCTACAACCGGTTCGAGTCCTTCTTCGGGCACGTCCACCGCCACCCCGCCAAGCTCTACTACGAGCACGGGGCGACCAGCGACGGCAAGCTCACGCACATGAAATGCCGGATCGTCCTCGACGGCGGCGCCTACGCCTCGGCGTCCCCGGCGGTCGTCGGCAACGCCTCGTCGCTCTCCGTCGGCCCGTACGTGCTCGACGACGTCGACATCGAGGCCATCGCGCTCTACACCAACAACCCGCCCTGCGGCGCCATGCGCGGCTTCGGCGCGGTCCAGGCGTGCTTCGCGTACGAGGCGCAGATGGACAAGCTCGCCGACCGGCTGGGTATGGACCGGGTCGAGTTCCGGCAGCTCAACGCCATGGAGCAGGGCACGATCATGCCGACCGGGCAGCCGGTCGACTCCCCGGCCCCGGTCGCCGAACTGCTGCGCCGTGTCAAGGCGATGCCGCTGCCGCCCGAGCGCCAGTGGGAGTCCAGCGAGGGCGCCGACGTGCGCCAGCTGCCCGGCGGTCTGTCCAACACCACGCACGGCGAGGGCGTCGTACGGGGCGTCGGCTACGCGGTCGGCATCAAGAACGTCGGCTTCTCCGAGGGCTTCGACGACTACTCCACCGCCAAGGTGCGCATGGAGGTCGTCGGCGGCGAGCCGGTCGCGACCGTGCACACCGCGATGGCGGAGGTCGGCCAGGGCGGTGTCACCGTCCACGCGCAGATCGCCCGCACCGAGCTCGGCGTCACGCAGGTGACCATCCACCCCGCCGACACCCAGGTGGGCAGCGCCGGTTCGACGTCCGCCTCCCGGCAGACCTACGTCACCGGCGGCGCCGTCAAGAACTCCTGCGAGCTGGTGCGCGAGAAGGTCCTGGAGATGGGGCGCCGCAAGCTGGGCAGCTACCACCCGGCGTGGGCGACGGCCGAGCTGCTGCTCGAAGGCGGCAAGGTCGTCACCGACGGCGGCGAGGTCCTGGCCGACCTGGCCGACGTGCTCGAAGGGGAGGCCGTCGAGGTCGAGGCCGAGTGGCGGCACCGCCCCACCGAGGCCTTCGACCTGCGCACCGGACAGGGCAACGGCCATGTCCAGTACTCCTTCGCCGCGCACCGCGCCGTCGTCGAGGTCGACACCGAGCTGGGCCTGGTCAAGGTCATCGAGCTGGCCTGCGCCCAGGACGTCGGCAAGGCGCTGAACCCGCTCTCCGTCGTCGGCCAGATCCAGGGCGGCACCACCCAGGGCCTGGGCGTCGCCGTCATGGAGGAGATCATCGTGGACCCGAAGACCGCGAAGGTGCGCAACCCCTCCTTCACGGACTATCTGATCCCCACCATCCTCGACACCCCGACCATCCCGGTCGATGTGCTCGAACTCGCCGACGACCACGCCCCGTACGGGCTGCGCGGCATCGGCGAGGCCCCGACCCTGTCCTCCACCCCGGCCGTCCTCGCGGCCATCCGCAACGCCACCGGCCTCGAACTGAACAGGACACCGGTACGTCCCGAGCACATCACGGGCACGTAAGGTCCCAGCTGCCTCTGTGGGCAGCCGTGCCGTGAAGGCGGTACGGGTGGGCACGGAGACACCCCGGCGCCGGGCAGCCGCACCGCGGCCCCCAGCGCCACACCAAGCGTTCGCCTCGGGCCGTCCCCCGGGTCGTGCACATCCCAAATCTCGCAGCCTGATGCGAGTGCCCCTTTGAACCTTGGGAGACAGGCACCATGACCCAGCAGTCCATAGAGCCGAAGACGGCGGCGGAGGACGCGGGCACCGGCTCGCGCCCGCCCGCCGGCCGCTCCTGGCTCGACCGATACTTCCACATATCCGAGAGAGGATCCACCCCCGCGCGGGAGGTGCGCGGCGGCATCACCACCTTCATGGCGATGTGCTACATCCTCCTGCTCAACCCGCTGATCCTCTCGACGCCCGACGTCGACAAGAACACCCTCGGACAGGCCGGCGTGGTCACCGCGACCGCGCTCGCCGCCGCCCTGTGCACCCTGCTGATGGGCTTCGTCGGCAAGGTTCCGCTCGCGCTCGCCGCGGGCCTGAACGTCTCGGCGGCCCTGACCTCCCAGGTCGTCCCGCACATGACGTGGCCGCAGGCCATGGGGATGTGCGTGATGTACGGCGTGGTCATCATGCTGCTGGTCGTCACGGGTCTCCGCGAGATGATCATGAATGCGATCCCGCTGGCCCTCAAGCACGCCATCACCATGGGCATCGGCATGTTCGTCGCCCTGCTCGGCCTGGTGAAGGCCGGATTCGTCGGCAAGGGCACCGGAGGCCCGGTCCAACTGGGTACCGGCACCGGCGAGTTGGTGGGCTGGCCGGTCTTCTTCTTCGCCGTCACGCTCCTGCTGATCTTCATGCTCCAGGCGCGCAGGGTGCCCGGCGCGATCCTGATCGGCATCGTGGCCGGCACCGTACTGTCCATCGTCGTCACCAAGGCCGGCGGCCTCACCGACAAGGACTGGGGCGGCAGTACCCCGGCGCTGCACGGCAACGCGGTCGCGATGCCGGACTTCTCCCTGCTGGGCGAGGTCGAGTTCGGCGGCTGGGGCCAGATCGGCGCACTGAGCGTCGGCATGATCGTCTTCACGCTGGTGCTGGCCGGCTTCTTCGACGCGATGGCCACCATCATCGGCGTCGGTACGGAGGCCAAGCTCGCCGACGACAAGGGCCGGATGCCGGGCCTGTCCAAGGCGCTGTTCGTGGACGGCGCCGGCGGCGCGATCGGCGGGGTGACCGGCAGCTCGGGCCAGACGGTGTTCATCGAGTCGGCCAGCGGCGTCGGCGAGGGGGCCCGTACCGGCTTCTCCTCGGTCGTCACCGGCCTGCTCTTCGCCGCCTGCCTCTTCTTCACCCCGCTCACCCAGCTGGTGCCCGCCCAGGTGGCCGCCGCCGCCCTCGTCGTGATCGGCTCGATGATGATGAGCGCAGCCCAGCACGTGGACTGGCGGGACCGCTCGGTGTCCATCCCGGTCTTCCTGACCGTGGCGCTGATGCCGTTCACCTACAGCATCACCGCGGGCGTCGGCGCCGGAGTGATCGCCTACACCGCCATCAAGGCGGCCCAGGGCAAGTGGCGCGAGATCGGCGCCTTCATGTGGGGCCTGACCGCCATCTTCCTGGTCTACTTCGCCCTCAGCCCGATCGAGCACTGGCTGGGCGTCAAGTAGCGTCCGTACCATCCACCGTCCGTGAGGAGACCGAGATGCTGGACATCGCAGCCGAGCTGCACCGGTGGGTCGGGCAGGGGCGCGACTTCGCGGTGGCCACGGTCGTGGCCACCAGCGGCAGCGCGCCCCGCCAGCCCGGCGCCGCCCTGGCCGTGGACGCCGACGGCCAGGCGATCGGGTCGGTCTCCGGCGGATGCGTGGAGGGCGCCGTGTACGAGCTGTGCCAGGAGGCGCTGCGCAGCGGTGAAACGGTTCTGGAGCGCTTCGGCTACAGCGACGAGGACGCCTTCGCCGTCGGTCTGACCTGCGGCGGCGTCATCGACATCCTCGTCACGCCGGTCCGCGCGGCCGATTGCGGGGTGCTCGCCGCCGCGCTGTCCGCCGCCGTCGAGGGGCGGCCAGCGGCCGTCGCCCGCGTCGTACGGGGCCCCGCGCAGCTGCGCGGGCGCGCCCTGCTCGTGCGCGACGGCGGCCCGTACGAGGGCACCCTGGGCGGGCACCGCGACCTGGACCGTACGGTGGCCGCCGAGGCCCGCGCCTACCTGGACGCGGGGCGCACCGGCACCCTGGAGATCGGGGCCGCGGGCTCGCGCTGCGGGCAGCCGGTCACGCTCCTGGTGGAGACCTCCGTCCCCGCGCCCCGGATGCTCGTCTTCGGCGCGATCGACTTCGCCTCGGCGCTGGTGCGGGTCGGCAAGATCCTGGGCCATCACGTCACCGTGTGCGACGCCCGCCCCGTCTTCGCCACCGCCGCCCGCTTCCCCGAGGCCGACGAGATCGTCGTTCAGTGGCCGCACCGCTACCTGGACGCGCAGGTCTCCGCCGGTGCGCTGGACTCCCGTACGGTCCTGTGCGTCCTGACCCACGACGCCAAGTTCGACGTACCGCTGCTGGAGCGCGCCCTGCGGCTCCCGGTCGCCTACGTCGGCGCCATGGGCTCGCGCCGCACCCACCTGGAACGCCTGGAGCGACTGCGCGAAGTGGGCCTGGGCGAACTGGAGTTGAACCGCCTGCGCTCCCCGATCGGCCTGGACCTGGGCGCCCGCACACCGGAGGAGACCGCCCTGTCCATCGCCGCCGAAATCATCGCCAACCGCCGCGGCGGCACCGGCGTCCCCCTGACGGGCGCGCACACCCCCATCCACCACGACACCGCGCCGGTGGGACGGATCGGGTCGGTGGCCTGAGCGGTGCTCCCGTACGGGCGGACCTGAGTGCCGCGGTCCGCCCGTGCCCCAAGAGGGGCGCGGGGAACCGCGCGACCGGCACCCGCTTTCAACCGACTGCTCGGACCTGGCCCGTACGGGAACGCCGCAGCCCTGTGAGGCTGACAACGGTGGCCAGTATGGCCGTGGCCAGGGGGACCAGCAGGGCCGCGTGGTAGCCGCTCAAGGAGCCCGGGGAGGCCGCGGTGGTCAGGACCGCCGACACCGCCGAGAGGCCCAGCGCCGCGCCGAACTGAAGGGCGTGAGCAACAGGCCGCCGGCCAGCCCCTGTTCGTGTGCGGCGATGCCGTCCGTGGCCACGATGGTCAGGGGGCCGAGGGCGAGGGGGAAGGCGAGGCCGATCAGCAGCATGGTCGGGAACATCGCCACGTAACTCCAGTCCGCGCCGACGCGGGCGAACAGGGCGTAGGCCAGGGCGGCCGGGATCAGCCCGGCGAGGATCAGCCGGGCACTGCCGAAGCGCCGTACCAGGACCGGGGTCAGGGTCGGCGCGCGGGAGGGCGAGGGAGACCGGGAGGGGGCGCGCGGGGCGGGAGACGGGAGAGGGCGGTGGGGCCCTTGGTTCCCCTACGGGGGGTCGGTTCCCTCTTGTTACTGATTGCATCCTGCGGCACTCTGGTCAGCCATGGAAGAAGGCACTGCGAAGTCACCGACTTACTGCGCGGGAACCGACGGCGCCGAGTGCGACTACGACCCCCGCCAGTGGGACGTCCGCGAGGGCTGCGAGGTACGCCAGATCCTGGACCGGGTCGCCGACAAGTGGTCGCTGCTGGTGATCGCCCTGCTGGAGCGCCGCACCCTGCGCTTCACCGAACTGCGCCGTGAGGTCGACGGCATCAGCCAGCGGATGCTGACGGTCACCCTGCGCCAGCTGGAGCGCGACGGCCTGGTGCGGCGCACCGTGCACCCCGTCGTACCGCCGCGCGTGGACTACGAGCTCACGCCGCTGGGCGGCACCCTGCACGACACCATCCAGGCCCTGGTCAGCTGGACCGAGCAGCACCAGGACGAGATCGCCCGGGCGCGTGCCGACTACGACCACCGGGCGGCGCACGAGCCCGGCAACTGACGCCGCAAACACCGCTGAAAGCGGCAACGCTGAGGGCGAACGGCCTTCGGTGCGCGCCGCCCCCTGCCTACGTTGGGGACCGGACGATCACGTGCGCGGGGGCGAGGAGGCGGCGGATGACGGCACCACGACAGACAGCGGCCATCACGGGCACGGCGGGGGGCGTGCCGTTCACGGCGCTGCCGCCCGGTGAGCCGGGGCCTGGCCCGGCGCCGCTGCTGCTCACCTGGCACATGCTGGACGCGCCCTGCACCGACGCGGCCTTCGCCGCCGCGCTGCCCATGGACGGGGTGCCGGCCTGGCGGGTCCACCTGGGCCTGCCGCTGTGCGGGGCGCGGATGCCGGACGGCCGGACCGACGCCGTCGTCGCGCTCTCCCGGCGCGACGCGATGCTGGCGTACATGGAACCGCTGGTGCGCCAGGCGGCCGATGAACTCCCGGCGGCCCTCGCGGAGTTGCGCGAGCGGCTGCCCGTGGACGGCGGGCCCGTCGGCGTGCTCGGCGGCTCGATGGGCGGCGCCGTCGCCCTGTGCGTACTGGCCCGCAACCGTGTGCCGGTCCGCGCGGCGGCGCTGGTCAACCCCGCCATCCGAGCCCGCTCGGTGGTCGGCGTCATAGAGGCCGCGACGGGCCGCCCGTACACCTGGTCCCCCGAGGCGCGCGCGGCGGCCGGCCATCTGGACTTCGTCGCCCGCGCCGACGACCTCGCGGCCCGCTCCCCGCAGCCCCCGCTCCTGGTGGTCAGCGGGGAGCGCGACTACGCCACGCTGCGGACGGATGCCGAGGACCTGACCGGGGCCCTCCGCGCCCGTTACGCCGACCCCGCGCGCGTGCAGCTGACGTCCGTCCCGGGCCTGGCCCACCCGCTGGCCGAGCGGCCGGGGCTGGCGCCCGCCCCTCAACTCCCGCTCGCCCAAAGGGTGGACGAGGCCCTGACGGACTGGTTTCGGCGGCATCTGACGCCGGACGCCTGACCCGCAGGCGGCGCCGACCCGAGGTCAGCGCGCCGCGTACAGATCCAGCTCCACCAGCAGCGCCCGGTGATCGCTGCCCGCCAGGGTCAGGAAGCGCGCGCTACGGGCGCGCAGCGCGTCGCTGGTCAGGATGTGGTCGATCTGGGCGCCCAAGGGCGGGGCGGTGGCGGCCGGCCAGGAGGGGGTGCGGGGCCGGCCGGCCAGCCGGGCGCTGTCGTGGACCCCGGCGTCCAGGATGGCGCGGAAAGCGGCGTGGTCCTGGGAGGAGTTGAAATCCCCGGCGATGATCAGAGGGCCGGAGGAACGGGAGGCGGCCAGCGTGCGCAGGCGGCCCAATTCGGTGCGCCAGGCGGGAAGGGATCCGGGGACCGGGGGCATGGGGTGGGCGACCTGGAAAAGGAGCGGCCGGCCCGCGACGGTCAAACGGGCGCGGGGCATGGCGAGTTCGGCGGGAATTTCGCCGTCCGGGGTGAGCGGATAGGTGCTGAGGATCGCGGAACCCTCGGCCTCGCCGTCGCCCGCGATCAGCCGGTACGGATACGCGGCGCGCAGCTCGGCGGATTCCAGCGCCGCCGCACACACCGCCCGGTCGCATTCCTGAACGGAGACCAGATCGGGTTTCTCGCGGCGCAAGGCTTTCAGCAACTCACCGGTCGCCCGGCCGAATTGGAGATTCGCGGACAGGACGCGCAGCCCGGCGACGCGCGGGCCGGGCGCGGCGCCCGGCGCGTCCCCGTACGCGGGCAGGAAGAAGGCGGTCACAACGGCGGCGAGGGCCGCCCAGACGGCGCCGGTGCGCCAGCGCGCCGCGAGGCAGAGCACGAGGGCGACGCCGATCGGGACGAGCAGCCAGGGGAGGAAGGCCAGCAGCTGGGGGACGGGGGTGGGGCCGTCGGCGCCCGCGGCGCGGAAGCCGAGCGGGACGCTGGCACCGGCCAGCAGCAGCCCCGCGCACCAGGCGGCCGGCCGCCGCCAACGCCCCGCTCGCGCCGCAGGCGCGCTCCCCGTCGTCATGCCGACGATGGTGCCGCACCGCCTCGTGCGTGTGACCGATGCCGCACCTGGAGATGGGGGAATCTTGGCCAAAAGGACTACAGAGGAATACCGGAGGTATGGCAGTATTCGAAGAGGTAGGTGCTGATCTGAAGAGCACCGTTTCTGTCCGCGCGAGCGAGGAGGTGATCGGGATGAGTAGTCACAGTCCCGAGGGAAGTCCTTGCCGCAGCGGTGTCGTAGCACTCTGAGCTGCTGACCATCTCCATGCATTGACGCCGGTACGCCCCATGGGCGGCGGTGTCGGCCGCGCTGTGCGCACTTTCTGAATTCAGGGCTATTCCCGCTGCCCCATTCTGCCCTTTTCCAGGGCCGCACGACCTTTAGTGAATTCTTCGCGCAGAGGCCATGCCGGCATGCCGTTTTACGGCCGGGCCGTGCAGTCGCATGCCCGTATGCCCGCCGCGCGCAGGGAGGTATTTCGTCATGACCGATCTGCTCACCCCCCAGAAGCTCGCTCCGCCGGGCCGCCGCCCGCGCCGCGACCGCAAGGCCGAGGAGCTGCAGACCCGCACCCGGGCCGTCGGCGCGCGACTGGCCGCCGTCAGCTCCCTCCCGGCGGCCCGCGTCCTGCAGGACGTCCGCTCCACCGCCGCGGGGCTGCGCCATCAGGACGCCGTGGACCGCCTGGAGCGCGACGGCGCCAACATCGTGGCCCACGAGCGCGCCCCGCGCTGGTACGCCCAGCTCGCCAGGGCGTTCTGGAACCCCTTCATCCTCATCCTGGCCGTCCTGGTCGTCGTCATGTACGCGCAGTGGCTCCAGGTCGCCGACGAGGAGCCCTTCGACCCCAAGATCCCCATCCTCGGCGCGATGGTGCTCATCAGCGGCCTGCTGCGGTTCTGGCAGGAGTACCGCTCCAGCAGCGCCGCCGCCGCGCTGCGCGCCCTGGTCACCACGACCTGCGCCGTACAGCGCCGCGCGGGCCACGGCGACGAGCCCACCACCGTCGAGATCCCGATGGCCAAGGTCGTCAAGGGCGACCTGGTCAAGCTGGCCGCCGGCGACCTCGTACCCGCCGACCTGCGACTGCTGGCCGCCAAGGACCTCATGGTCAGCCAGGCCGCGCTGTCCGGCGAGTCGCTGCCCGTCGCCAAGGCCGACTCCCGTACGCACGACTACGGGCAGCACACCACCAGCGACCCCGTCGAGGCCGACAACCTCGTCCTGATGGGCACCTCCGTCACCTCCGGCACCGCCACCGGCGTGGTCGTGGCCACCGGTTCGGACACCTACTTCGGCTCCATGGCCGGGTCCCTGGTCGGCGAGCGCCCCGAGACCAGCTTCGACGCGGGCGTGAAGAAGGTCAGCTTCCTGCTGATCCGCTTCATGCTGGTCATGGTGCCCCTGGTCTTCGCGATCAACGGCTTCACCAAGGGCGACTGGGCCGAGGCCTTCACCTTCGCCGTCGCGGTCGCGGTGGGCCTGACCCCCGAGATGCTGCCGATGGTGGTCACCACCAACCTGGCCCGGGGCGCGGTCGCCATGTCCAGGCGCAAGGTCGTGGTCAAGCGCCTGAACGCCATTCAGAACCTGGGCGCCATGGACGTGCTGTGCACGGACAAGACCGGCACGCTCACCGAGGACCGCATCGTCCTGGACCGCTACCTGGACGTCCGCGGCCAGGAGGACAGCGAGGTCCTGGAGTACGCCTACCTCAACAGCCACTTCCAGACCGGGCTGCGCAACCTGATGGACCAGGCCGTCATCGACCGGATGCACGAGGCCGAGGAGGTTGTCGTCGACGCGCGTTTCACGATGGTCGACGAGATCCCCTTCGACTTCGCCCGCCGGCGGATGTCGGTGGTGCTGGGCCGCAACGACCTGAGCGGGCCCGCCACCGAGCACACTCTGATCACCAAGGGCGCCGTCGAGGAGGTCCTCGGCCTGTGCACGCACCTGACCGACCGCGGCCGCCGCGTCGCACTGACCGACGCGCTGCGCGAGCAGGCCGTACTGACCGCCGAGAACCACAACCGCCAGGGCCTGCGGGTGCTGGCCGTGGCGATGCGTACGCTGCCCGCCGACAAGGACGCCTACACCGTCGCCGACGAGGCGGAGCTGACCCTGATCGGCTTCCTCGCCTTCCTGGACCCGCCGAAGCAGGACGCCGCGCAGGCGCTGCGCGCGCTCGCCGACAACGGCATCGCGGTCAAGGTGGTCACCGGCGACAACGAACTGGTCGCCGCCCGGGTCTGCGCGGACGTCGGCATCGACGTGGGCCGCGTCGTCACCGGCACCATGATCGACGGCCTGGACGAGGAGGAGCTGCGCGCACTGGTCCGCGCCACCACGGTGTTCGCCAAGGCCAACCCCGTACAGAAGGCCCGGATCGTGCGCGCGCTGCAGGCCGAGGGGCACACCGTCGGCTTCCTCGGCGACGGCATCAACGACGCGGCGGCGCTGCGCGACGCGGACGTGGGCATCTCCGTGGACACGGCCGTGGACATCGCCAAGGAGTCCGCCGACATCATCCTGCTGGAGAAGGACCTGATGGTCCTGGAGCAGGGCGTCATCCAGGGCCGGCAGACCTTCGGCAACACCATCAAGTACATCAAGATGACGGCCTCCTCCAACTTCGGGAACGTCTTCTCGGTGCTGGTGGCCTCCGCCTTCATCCCCTTCCAGCCGATGCTGGCCATGCAGCTGCTCGTACAGAACCTCGCGTACGACATCTCGCAGCTGGCCACGCCCTGGGACCGGATGGACAAGGAGTACCTGCGCAGGCCCCGCAAGTGGGACGCCAAGGGCATCGGCCGCTTCATGCTGGTGCTCGGCCCGACCAGCTCGATCTTCGACATCACCACCTTCCTGCTGATGTGGCACGTCTTCGGGGCCAACTCCGAGGCGCACCAGGCGCTGTTCCAGTCCGGCTGGTTCGTGGAGGGGCTGCTGACCCAGACGCTGGTCGTGCACATGCTGCGCACCCGCAAGATCCCGTTCGTGCAGTCCCGGGCCACCGCGCCCGTCCTGCTCATGACGGCCGTGGTGATGGCCTTCGGCATCGCCCTGCCGTTCTCGCCGCTGGCGTCGGTGCTGGGCATGCAGCCGCTGCCGATCGGCTACTTCCCGTGGCTGGCCGGGACGCTGCTGGCGTACTGCCTGCTCACCCAGGGCGTGAAGACCTGGTACATCCGCCGGTTCAACACCTGGCTGTGACCGGCCGATAGCACGGGAGGAAATCAAGGACAAGGGGAGCAGGGGATACGGATCATGGTCATCGTCAACGAGTGGCAGATGGCGGGCAACATCGCCGCCGGGCTGGGCTTCGGGGCGGTCATCGGCCTGGAGCGGCAGTGGCGGGCCCGCATGGCGGGGCTGCGCACCAACGCGCTGGTCGCGGCCGGGTCGGCGCTGTTCGTCCTGCTGTCCACCTACGGGTTCGCGGACGCCACCAGCACCACCGGCTACGACGGCTCACGCGTGGCGGCACAGATCGTCTCCGGCATCGGCTTCCTCGGCGCCGGCGTGATCATGCGCGACGGGCTGAGCGTCCGCGGCCTGAACACCGCCGCCACGCTGTGGTGTTCGGCCGCGGTCGGGGCCCTGGCGGGCACCGGCCTGTACGTGATGGCCGGGCTGGGCACCGCTGCCGTGGTCGGCGCCAACCTGCTGCTGCGCCCGCTGGGCCGGCGCATGGACCGCGAGCCGCGCGGCGGCGCCGAGATCGCCACCGACTACTACTTCCAGGCGGTGTGCACCGAGGCGGAGGAGGCCCACATCCGGGCGCTGGTCGTCCAGGCCGTCGCCCGGCCGGGCTTTCGGCTGCGGGCCGTGCACAGCCGCGACGCGGAGGAGGAGGGGAAGGTCACCGTTGCCGCGGAGCTCACCACCGAGCGCCGCGACGACAGCCTTCTCGAAGAGGCCGTCAGCAGGCTGTCGTTGGAACCGGCCGTCTCCGCGGTCAGCTGGACCGTCGTGGACAGCCGGGACGACGGCGACGACGACTACGCCGAGGACGCGCCGGCCCGCCGCCGGGTGCGGGACTTCTTCACCGGGCCCGGGGGAGGGCGCCGCTGAACCACCCCGCCCGGATGCGACCCCTTGCGGATAGAAGCTGTCCGCAAGGGGCTCTAGCGTTGCGGCCATGACGCAGCCGGCCACCGCACCCGTCCTGACCACCCGCGCCCTCAACCGCGCGACCCTGGAGCGCCAACTGCTGCTGCGCCGCGCGCAGATGACACCGCTGCGGGCGGTCGAGCACCTGGTGGGCCTCCAGGCGCAGGCGCCGACCCCGCCCTATTACGCCCTGGCCGCCCGGCTCGCCGGCTTCCGGCCGCAGCAGCTCTCGCAGGAGCTCCAGGCGCGGCGGGCCGTACGGATCTCCGTGATGCGCTCGACCATCCACCTGGTCAGCGCCGAGGACGCCCTCGTCCTGCGCCCGCTGACCCGTTCCGTGCACGAACGCACCCTGCGCGGCAGCTTCGGCAGGCAGCTGGCGGGGGTGGATGTGGACCGGCTCACCGAGCGGGCGCGCGAGCTGGTCCAGGAGCGCCCGCTGACCCCCGCGCGGCTCGGGGAACTGCTCCAGCAGGAGTGGCCGCGGCACGAGCGGTGGCCGCTGGCCATGGCCGCCCGCCAGCTGCTGCCGCTGGTCCAGGTCACCCCGCGCGCCCTGTGGGGCCGCAGCGCGACCGCCGCGCACACCACCGTTGAGGCCTGGCTGGGACGGGAGGAGGCGAGCGCGCCGGACGTGGCGCCGGTCCTGCTGCGCTACCTGGCCGCCTTCGGCCCCGCCTCCGTGAAGGACATGCAGATCTGGTCCGGGCTGACCCGGCTGCGCGAGGTGATCGACGTACTGCGGCCCCGGCTGCGCACGTTCCGCGACGAGCGGGGCGTGGAGCTCTTCGACCTGCCCGACGCGCCGCTGCCGGACCCGGAGACCGAGGCGCCGGTCCGCTTCCTGTCGGAGTTCGACAACGTCTGCCTCTCCTACGCGGACCGCGCCCGCATCGTCGACCCCGCGCACGCGGACCGTACCGCGCACAAGAACGTCTCCTACCGCGTGCTGCTGCTGGACGGGTTCGTCGCCGGGCTGTGGCGGGTGGAGAGCGGCAAGGGTACGGCGGTGCTGACCGTCGAACTGTTCGGGAAGGTGCCGGCGGCGCGGCGCACCGCGCTGGAGGCGGAGGCCGCCACGGTGCTGGAGACGGCCGCGCCGGGAGCCTCGTGGGACATCCGCTACGCGCCGGTGCACGCGGCCGCCGGAAAATCGGTATGACGGCTCCTGGGCGCGGAGTTAGCGTCCTTGTGTGATGGACATCCGTGACATCCCCGAAGCCCATATCGACCGGGCACTGGACCTTTGCTACCTGGCCTTCCACGAGAAGACCGAGGACAAGACCCGCAAGCGCCACCACGAACTGCTGCTGAACTGCGCGCGGGTGGGCGCCTACGACGGCCAGCAGCTGGTCGGCCTGACCGTCGGACACCCCTTCCAGCTGTCGGTCCCCGGCGGCGAACTCCCCTGCGCGGGGCTTGACTTCGTCGCCGTCGCCCCCACCCACCGGCGCCGCGGCGCGCTCAGCGGCATGCTGGACGGGCTGTGGCGCCGCTGCGCCGAGGCGGGACAGCCGCTGGCCTGCCTGTGGGCGTCGGAGGCGGCGATCTACGGCCGCTTCGGCTTCGGCCCCGGCACCGAGGCGTACACCGTCGAGATCGACTCCAGCAAGCCGCTCGCCCTGCGCATCGAGCCCGACGAGCGCCCGCTGCGGCTGGTCCCGCCGCAGGAGGCGCCCGGGCTGATCGCGCCGCTGTACGACGCGAGCCGCGCCCGGCGCGGCGGGCGCAACGCCCGCGACCTGGACTGGTGGCGCCAGGAGGTGCTGTCCGAGGGCGGCGAGGACAACGACGGCGTACCGCGCGTGGCCGTCCTCGGCGACCCGGGCGCGGCGCCCGACGGCTACGTCATCTACGGCGTCCAGGAGAACGGCACCGTCCACGTCGACGAGCTGGAGGCCCGTACCCCGGCCGTCGCCGCGGCCCTGTGGCGCTATCTGGCCTCCATCGACCTCTCCAAGAAGGTGCGGGCCTGGGCCCGGCCGGTGGACGACCCGCTGCAGTACTTCGCCGCCGACCGCGACCAGGTGCGGGTCACCGGCCAGTACCCCGCGCTGTGGATCCGGCTGGTGGACGTGCGCGCCGCCCTGACGGCCCGCTCCTGGGCCGCGCCGGCCGACCTCGTCCTGGAGGTGAGCGACGCGGCGCTGCCCGCCAACGCCGGCCGCTTCCGCCTGACGGTCACCCCCGGCGGCGCCACCTATGAGCCGACCGCCGAGCCCGCCGATGTCGCCCTGGACGTACGGGAGTTGGCCTCGGTTTACCTCGGTGCCACCCCGCTGCGCCACCTCGTGCGCGCCGGGCTGGTGACAGAGCTGACCCCGGGCGCCGTCCGGGCCCTGGACACCGCCTTGGAGACGGAGCTGGCGCCCTTTACGGGCGAGGACTACTGAGCCGCGGTCGCGCAAGGGGCGCGGGGACTGTGCGACCAGCCCCCACCGGCCTGTGGATGCACGACCGCACTCCCGGCGCAGCGCTCCGCAGGACGTACGGTACGTCGAGTGGATCATGTGTGCGGGGCATGGGCGCACACCGGCGGACCGGTACGGAACGGGGAGGGGCTCACGTGGAGCTGCGGCAGGTGCGGTACTTCGTCACGGTCGCGCAGGAGCTGCACTTCGGGCGGGCGGCCGAGCGGCTGCACATCGTGCAGTCCGCGGTCAGCCAGCAGATCCGGCGCCTGGAGCGGGAGCTGGGCACCGAGCTGTTCGACCGCTCCGCGCGCCGGGTGCGGCTGACCGCGGTCGGCGAGCGGTTCCTGCCCGAGGCCCGCGCACTGCTGGACGCCGAGGGACGGGCCCGCGCCGTCGTCGCGGGCCTGGTCGGCACCCGCAGCGGCACGCTGCGCCTGGGCACCAGTACGGGCCTGGGCGAGCACCTGGACCGCGTCCTGGACGGCTTCGCCGAACGCGCCCCGGACATCGGCGTGGAGCTGGTGTCCGCACCGGCCCGCGAGCGGCTGGAGCGGGTGGCGGCCGGGGAGCTGGACGCCGCGTTCGTACGGGGCGGGGTCCCGGCCGGGCACGTGGAGGGGCTCCGGCTGGTGCCCCTGTGGCAGGACCCGCTCGTCGCCGTCCTGCCGGCCCGCCACCCCCTCGCCGACGGCGCCGAGGTCGCACTGCAGGACCTCGCCGCCGTCCCGCTGCGGCTGATCGCGCGCCGCGGCAACCCCGCGCTGGTCGACCTGGTCGTCACCGCCTGCCACGACGCCGGGTTCGAGCCCGTACCGGGGCCGCCGGGCGGCTCGCTCCAGGACAACCTGGCCGCCATCGGCACCGGCGGCGCCACCGACCCGACCTGGACGGTCGTCTACGCCTCGCACGCCCGCGGCCTGCGCTCGCCCCGGGTGGCCTTCCTCCCCTTCCGTTCCCCCGGTCTGGAACTCACCACCTCCCTGGCCGTGCACCGCACCTCACCGCCCGCCTGCCTCGACCGCCTCCTGGCGGCCTGCACACCGCCCCAAGGCGGTGCGCCCGCCCGCGCCGAGGACGATCTCGTTTCGTGATCGCTGTGTGCGCGATCCGCTTCTTGGTCGCGCGGGCCGGATCCGGTGGACTGAGGGCATGCCGGTGAGCGGCCCGGAAACGCCGGGAAGCCGCCGCGGAAAAGGGAGTTGCACCATGCCCACGGTCACCGTCCAGCAGGGTCCGCGCAGCGTCGAGCTCAAGCGGGAGCTGGTCCGCCAGATCACCGACGCCTTCGTGGACGCGTACAAGATCCCCGCCGAGACCGTGACGGTCTGGATCCAGGAGACCCCGGCCGACAGCTGGGGCGCGGCGGGCACGCTGACCGCCGACAAGTAGCCGGCGGCGGGCGCGCCCCGGTGAGGGCTACGGGGTGATCTCGCGCAGCGCGTTGGTCGCGCAGTGCACCTCGCCGCCGCTCAGATGCGCCCAGGAGAAGTCCTCAACCCACCGCACCCGCACGCCGTTCGCGGTCAGCCGGCGCTCGGCCTCGTCCTGGAACAGGTCGCGCCCGGCGACCCGCGGACCGTGCGGGAGCGGGGCGGCGAAGTCGCGGGCGGTCAGCGAGAGCCCGTTGGCCAGCGCGGGGGAGAAGGCGATGTGCCGCCCGCCCGCCTCGGGCAGCCGGTAGTAGAGCACCGGCAGCCGCACCAGCTCGCCCGCCGTCAGCCCGGTCTCCCGCAGCAGCACCCGCACCTGCCGGTCGATATGGCGCGCGGCGTCCGCGCTGTCGCCCTTCGCCGCGTCGTAGCGCAGGAACTCCTCGACGGTCGGCTTGTCGTCGGCCACCGTGTCGGCGAACAGCCGCTGTGAGCCCTGGCCCGCCTTCTGCGCCCGCCGGAGCAGTTCGATGGCCATCCGCGGATCGGAGACCGCGAGCGTCCAGCCGCGCGCGTTGTCGGCGCGTACGACATGCACGGTCTCGTCGGCGTGCCCCACCATCAGCCAGGACGTGTCGATGACCACCGGCCGCTGCTGCCCCTGTGCCCACAGCATCTTCACGAACGAGGGATCGGGGCGGCGCGCGGCCGAACTGCCGTACACCACCCGGCCCTTGGGAAAGCCCGCGTACGGCGGCAGCGACTCGAAGTTGCCGGTGAAGTTCTGCAGCTCGTCCACGCTCTTGTCGCGCCGGGTGGTGTACTGCTGGACCACACCGACCCCGGGGCCGCGCAGGTCCTTGAACAGCAGCCGCCCGGCCCGCCGCAGGCTCGCGCTCCTGCCGTCCTCGGATTTCCAGTAGTTGGGCGAGCGCAGCAGGATGCGCATCGTGTGCGCGCCGCCCGGCGCGGGCCTGCTGACATAAGCGGGCTCGACGATGTCCTGCCGCCAGATGTCCTTCCACCACTGGGCCCCGCCCGGCTGGAAGCGCAGCTCGCGATCGGGCAGCCCGGCCGCCCTGGCCGCCGCGCGCAGCGTACGGGCGAACTCGGGCCACTGGCCGGGCGGCCGGGTGGCCGCCGGGACCTCGGCGGGCTGCCCCTCGCCCGGCCCGGGCGCCGCGGCGAAGACGTGCCGGGCCCGCTGCAGATCGTTCTGCAGGAGCACGGGCGCCACCCGCATCCCCAGGCGCGTACGGGCGGTGTGCCCGCGGTCGGTGACGGACAGTGAGACCTCCACCCGGCCGTCCCAGCGAGCCCGGTCCCGCACGATGTCCCGCCCCTCGACGGCCAGTTGCACCCCGCGGCGCAGCTCGCGCGCGCTCAGCCGTCCGTCGCCGCCCAGCGACACATAGCGGCCGTCCCGCCGCACGAAGACGCGGACGTACGGGCGCTGCGCCGGGGGCACCGACACCCGGGCGCTGGCGCCCTGCCCGACGCGCGCCGGCGGCACCCGCAGCGGCGTGAGGTCCTTGGCGTCCTCGGCGCCGTTGACGACCTCGTCCGCCGCGTCGTTGCACGCCGCCAGCCGCTCGTCCACGGCCACGTCCAGCCGGTCCAGGTCGCCGGGCCGCAGGGTGCAGCGCCGGCTGTCGTCGTCGAGGTTGGGCAGAATGACCGTGCCCTGCGGGGCCTGGAGCACGGGCTCCGGTCGCGGGTCGGCGACGGCGCTCGCGGGCGTCAGCACGCCGGCCGCCACCGCGGTACAGGTCAGTGCGGCCAGTACGGCCCGCCGCGCGGTGCGCCGGCGATCGTCAGGGGCGTTCATCGGAGCCTTCCGGGGTCGGGGACTTCGCTCTGCGACCACTGTCCCCTCCCCGGCTCCCCACCGCCTCCTGCCCCGGGCCGACTCGGGGTGGATCTTTTGGCGCAGTGAGGGTGGAGAACGTCTCCACCCGGCCAGGGGCCCGGGCCCCTGGCCGGGGCGCGGGGAACCGCGCGACCGGCCACGACGAGCCCGCAGCCGACACACCACGGACGACACACCGCGGGACGACGCTCCGCAGTCCCAGCGGAGCGTCACGGCAGCACCCCCGCCCGTCGCGCCGCCGTCACCGCCTGCATCCGCGTGTGCGCCCCAACTTGCGCGGGACGATGCTCCGCAGTCCCAGCGGAGCGTCACGGCAGCACCCCCGCCCGCCGCGCCGCCGTCACCGCCTGCATCCGCGTGTGCGCCCCAACTTGCGCGGGACGATGCTCCGCAGACTCAGCGGAGCGTCACGGCAGCACCCCCGCCCGCCGCGCCGCCGTCACCGCCTGCATCCGCGTGTGCGCCCCCAACTTGCGCATGGCGGACCGCAGATAGCCCTTGACCGTCTCCGGACGCAGCCCCAGCCGCTGCGCCACCTCCGCGTTCGTCGCGCCCGCCGCCACCCACGCCAGCACGTCCACCTCGCGCGGCGACAGCGCCGTACTCCCGGAGGCCGTACGGCCCGGCGAGGACGCCGTCGCCAGCCTGCCGCACACCGCCAGCATCTCCTGCCGCAGCAGCGGATCGCTCACCCGCTGCGCCAGCGCCCGCAGTTCGGCGTGCGCGTCGCGCACCTCCTCCCACATCGCCGGGTCCGCGACGGTCGGCTGACGCGCCACCGACAGCAGCCGGCGCACCTCGTCCTGTACGGCCAGGGCCTGTTCCAGCTCCCTGGCCGCATCCAGGGCCGCCGACAGCGGCCGGTCGCCGAGCTGGAGCGGCCGGCGCAGTGCCCCGTACAGCACCCCGCGCACCCTGCGCCGTACGACCACCGGCACCGCGACCACCGACCGCAGCCCCTCGGCCGCCACCGCCGCGTCGTACTCGTGGCTGATGACGGGCGAGGAGGGGTAGTCCGTGACCGCCAAGGGCCGGGCCCTGGCGGCCACCTTGCCGCCCAGCCCGCTGCCGGACTCGACGCGCAGCCCGCGCAGCGCGGCCGTGGCCGTCCCGCTCAGCTCGCTGATGCGGTAGCGCCCGGTCCCCGCCGACAGCCCGCCGAAGGCCACCGGCAGCCCGCTGCCGCGCCGCAGCCGCAGCAGCGCCGCCCGCACTTCCTCGCACTCGCCCGGCTCCATGGGCACCTCGAAACCTCCGCTTCCCCCCGTCCGGGGGTGGTGAGAGACGCGCCACTGATTACACGATGTGCACCAGGGGTGCGGCAACGAGGAGGACACATGGCGGACGCGACGGGCACGAGCGGGGCCACCGGAGAGTTCCGGGCGGCCAGGGACTCTCTGCTGGGGCACCGCGAGGACTACGGAGCGTCCCGGCAGGGCTTCGCCTGGCCCCGCCCCGCGCACTTCAACCGGGCGCTGGACTGGTTCGACCCGATGGCCGAGGGCACCGCCCGCACCGCCCTGCACATCGTCGAGGAGGACGGCAGCGAGCCGCGCCGCACCTTCGAGGAGCTGCGGCGGCGCTCGGCACACGTCGCCAACTGGCTGGCCGCACAGGGCGTGCGGGCCGGCGACCGCATCGTGGTCATGCTCGGCAACCAGGTCGAGCTGTGGGAGACCGCGCTGGCCGCCATGAAGCCGCGCGCCGTGGTCATCCCGGCCACCCCGCTGCTGGGCCCGGCCGACCTCGCCGGCCGGGTGGCGCGCGGACGGGCCCGCCAGGTGCTCGTACGGGCCGAGGACACCGGCAAGTTCGCGGACGTACCGGGCGACTACCCCCGGGTCGCGGTGGGCGGCGCCCCGCAGGGCCGGATCGCGTACGAGGAGTCCCACCACAGCCCCGAGGTGTACGCGGCCGACGGGCCCACCCCCGCCGACGAGACCCTGATGCCCTACTTCACCTCCGGCACCACCGCCTCCATGGGCCGCCCCACCCCCGGCTACCACGGCGAACCGGAGCGCACCGCCGAGGCGATGGCCGGCGGCTACTACCGCACCGGCGACATCGGCTCCCGCGACAGCGACGGCTGCATCACCTACATCGGGCGCGCCCACGACGTCTTGATGACGTCAAGATCAGGGGGCTCTTCTTTCCCATTGCGGCTGGCGGCCTGACCCACGATCGCCGCCGACCGCCGCACGACATCACCGTTTCACCTGGCCAGGCCGCTGGGCAGGTACCCCTCGCACCCCCTGCCCGAGCGCCCCGAAGCACCGGACGGACCGCCACCCGCCCCGAGCCACCAGAGAACACCGTGACCACCCTTTCCCTCCTCGCCCCCCTTCCCACCTTCTTACGGAGCAAGCCATGCGTATCCCGATGACCGTCGCGGACTTCCTCGATCGCGCAGAGCTGGGGTTCGCCTCCAGTACCGGTGTGGTCGACGAGCCGGTGCAGCCCGCCCCGCCGGTCCCCGATGTGACGTACGGCCGACTCGGCGAGCGGGTACGGGCGTGGCAGGCGGGGCTGGACGCACTCGGCGTCGGCGAGGGCGAGCGGGTGGCGGTGGTCAGCCACAACTCCACCCGCCTCCTTGAGCTGTTGTTCGCCGTGCCGATGAGCGGCCGGATCTGCGTACCGGTCAACTTCCGCCTCAAACCGGAAGAGGCCGATTACGTCGTGCAGCAGAGTGGCGCCTCCGTCCTGCTCGTCGACCCGGAACTGGACGACGCGCTGTCAGGCGTCAAGGCCCGCCACCGCTTCGTCCTCGGCGAGCAGACCGAGAGCGAACTGATGCGCTTCGGCATCGACCCCCGCCCCTGGTCCAACCCGGACGAGGACGCCACCGCGACCATCAACTACACCTCGGGAACCACCGCCCGCCCCAAGGGAGTTCAGCTCACCCACCGCAACATCTGGGTCAACGGCCTCACCTTCGGCCTGCACGCCCGCGTCTGGGAACGCGACGTCTACATGCACACGCTGCCGATGTTCCACTGCAACGGCTGGGGCATGCCGTACGTCATGGCCGGACTGGGCGTCAAGCAAGTGGTGCTGCGCAAGGTCGACGGCGCGGAGATCCTGCGTCGGGTCGACGAACACGGCGTCACCCTCATGTGCGGCGCCCCCGCCGTATGGAACGCGGTCCTGGATGCGGCGGCCACCTGGGAGGGCGAGATCCCCGGCCGTGACCGGGTGCGCGTCATCTGCGCGGGCGCCCCGCCGCCCACCCGGACCATCCAGCGCATGGACGAGGAACTGGGCTGGGAATTCACCCAGATCTACGGCCTGACCGAGACCTCCCCGCTCCTCACGTTCAACCGCACCCGGCCCGCCGACGCGCACCTGCCCGCCGAGGAGCGCGCCCGCAAGCTGTCCCGCGCCGGCCTGCCCGCCCTCGGCGTCAAGCTCAAAGAATCCGAGTCCGGCGAGATCCTGGCCCGCTCGAACGTCGTCCTCGACGGCTACTGGGACAAGCCGGAGGAGACCGAAGCGGCCCTGCAGGACGGCTGGTTCCACACCGGCGACGGCGGCACCTTCGACGCCACCGACGGTCATCTGACGATCTCCGACCGCAAGAAGGACGTCATCATCACCGGCGGCGAGAACGTCTCCTCCATCGAGGTCGAGGACACCATCTTCAGTCACCCGGCCGTCGCCGAGGTCGCCGTGATCGGCGTCCCGCACGAGAAGTGGGGCGAGACCATCAAGGCCCTCGTCGTCCTCGCCGAAGGAGCCACGGCCCAGGAGGCCGACATCATCGCCCACTGCAAGCGGCGCATCGCCGGCTACAAGGCCCCGACGAGCGTCGAGTTCCGCACCGCCATCCCCCGCACCGCCACCGGCAAGATCCAGAAGTTCAAGCTCCGCCGGCCGTACTGGTCCGGCCGCGACCGAGAGATCAACTGACCGCTGGCCTCCCCGTACGTGAAGCCGGATACGCACGCGAGGGCACCGACAGTCCGGGGCAGTTGCCTGTCTGGGGGAGTGGCCTGCATGAAGGAGTGGCCTACATGAGGCAGTCGCCTACTGCGCACATGCAGGTCTTGCAGGTCTTACGGCCTGGTCCGGCGGAAGGTGGCGGTGCCCGCGCCGGTCGGGGCGCGGATGCCCCGGCGCCGATGTCCTGTGCGCCTGGTAGGCCGCGGGGCGCTCCGGTGGCGTGAGCGGATGGTCAGGGCGAGGCTGTGAGAGGTGGCAGGGGCCGGCTACGCAGGCCGGGTCCTGCCGTCCCCGACCTGCGTAGCCGGCCCGGCGGTGCGTAGTCGGCCCGGCGGATGGAGGCTGTCGACGCGCCCCGCCGGGCTGTGGCTCTCGCCCGCCGCCCTGCTCTTTCCGGAGGCGCTCGTGACCGCCCAGTTCATCATCCCTGCCCTATCCAGCTGGCTGCGATCATGACCGCCCAGCACACCGGACGACGCCTGCTCAGGGACCGGGCAGAAGGCGGTGCTCCCGAGGTGGGAGCCATCGAGCTGTTCTTCGACCTCGTCTACGTCTTCACCGTCATCCAGCTGTCGCACTTCCTGCTCGCGCACCTCACGGGCGAAGGAGCGGCACAGACCGCGGTGCTGTTCCTGGCGGTGTGGTGGGGGTGGAACTACACCGCCTGGGCGATGAACTGGCTCAACCCCGACAGCGGCGTGGTCCGGCTGCTCACAGTGGCCCTGATGCTGCTCGGTCTGGGCATGGCCGTGGCCCTGCCCGAGGCATTCGGTTCGGACGGCATGCTGTTCGCCGCCTCCTACATGGGCCTGCAGCTGCTGCGTACCGCCTTCATGGTGGTGGCCTGCCGCGGCCAGGTGCTCGGCGGGAACTACGCCAGGATGCTGTGCTGGACGGCCTTCGCGGGCGTCTTCTGGATCGCCGGGGCGTTCGCCCCTGAGGAGCACCGCCTGTGGTGGTGGCTGGCGGCGGTGGTGATCGACTACGGGGCACCGATGATCGACTTCGCCGTACCCGGATTCGGTGCGGCCCCGATGCACACCTGGCCGCTGCACCGCGAGCATCTGGCCGAGCGCAACCGGCTGGTGTTCATCATCGCGCTCGGCGAGTCCATCCTGATCATGGGGTTCACCCTGGACGAGGTCGAGCTGACGGGTCCGGTCGTCGCCGCGACCGTCATCGGCTTCGCCACTTTGGTGCTGCTGTGGTGGAACTATTTCGGCTTTCGCATCCAGGCGGCACAGGAGCGGGAAGCGGACCCCGAGGGGGCCTTGCAGACCGCCATCGCCCGCTCCGGCTACGCCTACGCCCACGCTGCAATGATCGCGGGCGCGATCGTGGTGGCCGTCTCCATCGAGCAGGTCACCCTGCACCCCACCGGACACGTCGAGCCCGAGGTCATCTGGTGCGTGGTCGGCGGCCCCGTCCTCTACCTCCTCGGAAACCTCCTCTACATCCGTGCCCGGACCGGCGTCCTCGCCTCCTCGCGGCTGGTGGCCATCGCCGTCCTGGTCCTGCTCGGTGTTTTTGCCGGGCTGACCGACGTACTGAGCCCCCTCGCTCTCGCCGCAGCCACGACCGCCTGCCTGCTCGGCCTGGCCGCCACGATGCGCACCATTCGCGGGGGCGGCCATGACGCCACGGCCGGCTGACCGGGGCGGGACGCCTTGGCACCGCCGGATGCGGCCCCGGGAACCGTCGGAACCCCGCGGCCAGACCGCGCTGGAGCTGCTGTTCGACCTCGCGTTCTCCGCGGCGTCCGGCTTCGCCGCCGTGCAGTTCGCCAAGGAGCTGTCCGATGCGGGGACGGCCGCACAGTCCGCGGAAGGGCTTCTCAAGTTCGCGATGGTCTTCTTCGCCATCTGGTGGGCCTGGGTCGCCTACAGCAGATTCTCCTCCGCCTACGACACCGACGACGGTGTGACCTGGGCCGTCACCACGCTCCAGATCATCGGAGCCTGCGTGCTCGCCGCCGGGGTCCCCCGCGCCTTCGCCCAGGGCCACTTCACCGTCATCACCATCGGGTACGCCGTCATGCGGATCCCGCTCGCCGCGCAGTGGTTGCGCGCCGCCGCGGCGGACCCACTGCGGCGCGCGACGTGCCGGCGGTTCGCCGCCTGCCTGCTGCTGCTCCAAGCGGGATGGGGCGCACGGCTCGCGCTGCCCGACTCCTGGCAGCTGCCGGCCTTCCTGCTCCTTGCCGCAGGCGAGCTCGCCGCGCCGCTGTGGGCCGAACGCCGCGGCGCGCCGCCGGTCAACCCCGCCCACTTCGCGGGGCGCCATCTCCGCTTCACCCTCACCGTGGCCGCCCAGACGGTGGCCGCGACGATCTGGACCGTGCAGCAGAGCCTGGACGACACCGGACGGCGCGGCACGCTGCTCGCCGTGGCCGTACTGTCCGTGGGCACCGTCATGTGCCTGGTCTGGCTCTACCGCGGCATGCCGCACGCGCGGCTGGTGGCGCAGCGGTGGAGAGGGTGGACCTACGGGCACTACGTGTTCCTCGGCGCCCTGTGCGCCGTCGGCTCGGGCGTGCGCTTCCTCGCGGACCGGGCGGGTGTGCCCGGCGCCACAGACCACGCGGCCGTACCTCTGGCCCTGGCCGTCACCGTCGCCCTGCTGGCCCTGTGGGCCACGTGCGCGCTGCCCTCCGCCGAGGCCCCTGCCCTGCGCTATCCCGGCGCAGCCGCAGTGACCGTAGCGGTCTCCATGACCGTGGCACAGCCTGTATGGGCCACCACAGCGCTCGTCGCAGCACTCCTCGCCCTGTCATGGCCGCCCCGCCGCACCCAGTGACCGGTGCGGAACGTGGGGCCCGGGGGCGCCGTGCCGCCCCTGGCTACGGATACGGGCATCACAGCGAGACCGAGACAGGGCCACGGTCCCCGGCACCCTTTCGGCTCTGCTGCGCTGGCCGCCCCTGGAGGAAGACACGGACGATGACGGCATGTCCCTGAACGACGATCCGGCAGGGCTCGGGAGACGGAACGCCGCCCTCTCATCCCCGCGGGGCGCCCGCCGCCTCCTGCTGCGCTGCACCGCCGCGGTCGCTGCGGTCGGCCTCGCCGCCGGAGTCACCGCATGCGGCGGCTCCGGCAATGACAAGAGCAGTACGCAGAGCAGCACCAGCGCGTCCCCTTCCGCCTCCGCCTCCGCCTCCGCCTCCGCTTCCAAAGAAGGTCAATCCTCCATGGCTGCCACCGACACCCCCGCCCCTGTTCAGCGCGCCCTCGACGCTGCCAACAACGGTGACACCGACGCCTTCCTTGCTGCCTTCACCGCCGACGGCGCTGTCGACGACTGGGGCCGGGAGTTCCGCGGCCGCGACGCCATCCGGCGCTGGAGCGACGACGAGTTCATCGGCAAGGACGTCACCCTGAAGGTCACCGGCGTCCGCACCCAGGCCGACACCACCACCGTCAGCGCCCAGGTGGGCGGCAAAGGCTTCAACGGCCCCTCCGACTTCGCCTTCACCGTCGACGGCGACCGCATCTCCCTGATGCGCATCACCGGCTGATCCCATGACGCTGCCGCGGTTCCTCGGATTGCCCGGCGCAAGAACTCCTAACAAAAGTGGTGGGCTCGACCTCGTCAGAGGCCGGTGTCGGGCACGGGGCCGCCGGGTAGCGGGACGCGGTCAGCCGCGTAATCGCACGTGATAAACCCGGCGACGTCGACGATCATCCCCGGGATACTGGTCGCCCATGGATGAGGTCAAAGTCGTCGTCGCCCATTCCGAGCGCGCCACTCTGCGCGTCGGCGACGTGTTCTTGAAGGTGGACGCCGATCAGGCGCGCATCGACGTCGAGGTCGAGGCGATGTCCCGCGCGCCGGTCCCGACCCCGGAGGTCCTGTGGCGCAAGCCGCCCGTGCTCGCGATCGCCGCACTCCCGGGGACGACGCTGGGGCGCCTCGGCGGGCCGTCGACCGGGTCGCCGGCGGCGTGGGCCGCGGCGGGCGCCGCCATCCGGAAGCTGCACGAAGCGCCCCTGCCGCCCCTGCCGGGCCGGGCCGGGCGGAGCACCGTCGCGCTGGCGGCGGAACTCGACGACGAGTGCGAGTTGCTCGTGACGAACGGTCTCCTGCCCGCCGACCTGGTCACCCGCAACCGCCAGGTCGCCGAGGCCGCGCTGCGGCCGTGGACTCCGGCGTTCACCCACGGCGACCTGCAGATCGCGCACGTCTTCGTCGACGGCGACGAGGTCACCGGCATCATCGACTGGTCCGAGGCGGGCCAGGGGGATGCCCTGTACGACCTCGCCACCTTCACGCTCGGACACGAGGAGCACCTCGACGACGTCATCGCCGGCTATGGCACCGACATCGACCTCGACGTGATCCACGCGTGGTGGTCGTTGCGAAGCCTGCTGGCGGTTCGCTGGCTGATCGAGCACGGCTTCGACCCCTTCGCGCCGGGCTGTGAGGTCGACGTGCTGAGATCCCGGATGTGAGGCCGCGCGGGCCCGACTGCTACGCATGCGTTCTGACGCATCGAGCAGGCCACCCCCTGGGGCGATCGTCCGCCCTTACTGACTGTGTTGCTCCATTCGTCCGGGCTCGGGGACCGCTGATGTGCGAGGGCGGCTTGCCCGGTTCTTGACGTTGTGGTGGTGAGGCTGCGGGCACGGAAGGTGCTGGCGAACAGCTGCTCAGGAACAGGGAGTTGCGGGAGTCGGCCCGGCTGGCGAGGTGCTTGGAGATCCGTTGCCGCGGTGCAGGTCGTTAGCCTGTCGGCATGTCAGATCGTGTCATGCCCGGTCGTACGGACGGCCTGATCACCCTGGATGCCGCGGACGCTCTGTGGGTCGCTTTGACGGCCGACAGCGCTGTGCCGACGGCTCCTGGGGCATTCACCCACCCTCCTGCCCACGCCCGGGTGAGGTACGTCCTGCTCGGCAGCCATGTGGTGCCGACGGCGAGGGCGAGCGGCGGTCAGTGGAGTGTTCCGGAGGCTGAGGTGCGCCGGGCGGCCGCGGAACTGAACGCGGTGGCGATGGACCGGCAGGACCTGGTCCGCATCGGTCCGTTTCGTGGGGCGCCGAGGCAGGAGCGCAACGAGGAAACGCCGCTGCGTTGGCGCCAGCGCATCGTGGGGGAACTGCAGGAGCCGGGCGGCCCCGGGCAGGCAGCGCGGCATGCAGCCGCCCGACCGTACCCCCTGGCGGGCATCGACTGGCGGCAGATCCTCGTGGAGCGGACCCGCGACGGGGCGCAGCGCACCTGGTGGCTGCCGCGCGCTGTGGTCAGGCTGCTGGATGCGGCCGAGCACGCCGAAACGCAATGGGTGCACACCGCGCGCAGACGCCGGCCAAGCCCAGCCGCCACCGAGCCGCCCTCCCACCCCCGGCCGGCCCCGGACGCCGGCGGCCGGCAGCCGACGAACCCCGAGGGCCCCACCGCCGCACTGCGCCCGTACAACAACGAGCTGGCAGGCCAGCTGTACTCGGTGCTCAGCAGGAAGCCCGGTACCGCCCGCAAGGTGGCCGGGTGGGCGTGCGCCGTCTGCCGCACCGCGCCCGCCACCGTCCTCGACCACTGCCACGAACACGGCTACGTCCGCGCCCCCGTCTGCCAGTCCTGCAACACACAGGAACGCCCCGACCACCTGTACAGCAACGACATCCGCGTGGCGAACCGCTACACACGCCTCTTCCGCACCGACACCGACGACTGGCTTCGCCACTGGCACCGCTGCCCCGGCTGTCGCGCACGCACCACCCTGCCCCTGCCGCACCTCGCCGCATGGACCGCCTCCATAGCCTGCCGATCGCTGCGCCCGACCCACCGCGCCCCCGGCGGGCGCAAGCCCTGCGGTGTCCTGCGCGTGTCCTGGACGGGCAGTCAACAGGCGCCCCGCTCCTGCCTGTTCACCGTCGCCGTCGACTTCTGCCCCTCCGGCGAGCACCGAGTCCTGGCGCAAGTCCCCTACCGCGAAGCCGCCGAGCGGTTTCGCCTCTGGCTGGCCGAGACGACCCCAGCCGTGGCCGCCGCGGCCGGTCCTGACCGCCTGGACGGCCTCCCTGCCCAGTCCCGGCCAGTCATCGCCGACACCAGCGGCGAGGGCCTGGCCCTGTTCTGAGCGGACACCGGGCGACCCGACACCCCAACGCCACCTCGCAGTTGCCGACCCCCGACACGGTCACCCCGCACGCCCCAGCGACATGCGCAGCAGAGTTCCAACTCCCGGCACAGTGCGGTGCGGAGGCATCAGCAGCACTTATGAGGGCCGAAGGTGACGAACGCGTGGTGGATGTCGTCGCGGACCCAGCGGGTGCGCAGGCGGCGGCATCGGTGCAGCAGTGCGATCGCTCTTTCCACGCCCCAGCGGAGTCGTTACGTCCCACGCGATTCATCGGCCACGACCATGGACGCTCGCTTCGTCCCCCAAGTCAAGCGGCTCTCCAAAGACGCTTTGCGCAGATCGTGACGGTGCTCGAACTCCCTGGCAAGGAAGCCGCCCCTATGAAGCACCGCGTTGGGTGTTCGTGTCGATGTTCTCTACGAGGGTTTGCTCGTAGGAAATACGTCGTTGGAGCGGGGGCGGGCCGTCGCCTTGAGCGGCCTTCCTCCCGACTACCTGGCCCGTTTCCTGGAGAAGTAGAAGCAGGCGATGATTCCGGGGCCGGCGCCGATGGCGCAGAGCGCAGCCATCTTCCATTGCCCCAGTGCTGCCGCTGCAACGACGAGCAGAGTCATTAGCGCGGCGTAGCCTAGAAGTAGACCTCTCATCGCCCTTCCGGGCATCCATTCCTGCATTGGCCCTCCCCATCACTGCCAGTGCGGAAGTGCGGGGATGCCCTGTTTGCCGGGCATCCCCGCAGGGGGTCAGTTTCGAAGACCTATGACGGTGAAGAGCCCGCCGATGACTCCCACGGCACCTCCGATGGCAGTCCCGGCGATGTAGAGGCCGACGTGGTGGATGTTGCCGGGGCGGCCGAAGAAGACGAGGTCGCCGGGGAGCAGGGGCTGGCCGCAGGGGACTTGGGGCGTGGCGTTGTACTGGTCTTCGGCGACGCGGGGGAGGCGGATGCCTGCGGTGGCGTAGGCGGCTTGGGTGAGGCCGGAGCAATCGAAGCCGCCTTCGTGGGGGCCATCGCCGCCCCAGAGGTAGGGGGTGCCGATCTGGGAACGGGCGAAGGTGATGGCCCGGAGTACGGTCGGGGCAGCGGCCGCACCGGTGTGGCTGTGGTTGTACTGGAAGACGGCTCGGTTGAGGTCTTTGCCGCCGCGGGCGATGTTGGTGCAGAGCATGCGGGCGGCGGCGTGGACGGCGTTGACCGGGTCCCAGGGGGTGGGCGGGTTCTTCCCGCTGAGCGGGACCGGGTACGCGTACGCCGCGTAGGTGCTCGGCAGGAACTGCATGGGGCCGACGGCGCCGGCCTCGGAGCGCATCGTGGGGTGGCGGCCGTGGTCGGTTTCGGCCTTGCCGATCGCGGCGAGGACGGTCCAGTCAAGGCCGGGGCAGGTGGGGGCGGCCTGTTGGTAGAGGGCGAGCATGCGGGGCGGGATGTTGCTGCGGGCGGCGGCGCTGGCTGTGCTGCCGCCGGTGAGGAAGCCGGTGAACGAGGACCGGAGAGCTTCTCGGCGACGGCGCGGACTTCGGCGGCGTGCGCGGGGTCGAAGCGGCCTGTGGTGGTGCGGGAGGGCTGGTGGGTGAGCCAGTCCAGCACTCCGGCCAGGCGGCTGGCGGCCTGACCGGCCTTCGCTCACCGGGCGGCGCGCGCAGCGCGGCGCAGCCGGGCCCCGGCTGCGGGGGCGGGCCAGCAGTTGGACGCAGGCCGCCTCGCTCTTGCTCAGGCCGACGGCGGCGCCCAGGAGCGCACGGAGCGGGGCGGCGCTATGGCGGGTTTCCAGCGGGAGGATCTGCGGGTGGGCCAGGCGCAAACGGCCACCGGTCATCTGGCGCCGCGTACCCGAGAGTTCGGCGAGGGGCGGTATGGCGGGGCGGGTGGTGGTGTGGGCGCCGGGCCAGGCGGCCTCGATCGCCCGGCGCACCAGGGCTTCGGGTACGCACTGCGGGACCCACATGCTGACCGTCAGCTGTTCGGGCTGCCAGGCGAATTCGAAGGCCAGATGCGGCTGCTCGCCGAACGCCCGACGCCACCACGGCCGTACGAGGCCGGCCAGATTCGCCCACAGCGCCTCACCCCCGGAGGGGTCGGCCTGCGGCGGGGCCAGGATGACGATCTGGCGCGCACCGGCCGCCAGCGCCCGGCGGTGGGCTTGCCGCAGAACCGTCCGCAGTAACAGCCAAGCGGGCACCAGTACGGCAACAACGGCCCACGGTCGGCCGTGCACGAGCAATGCATGGCCGAAACCGGACAGGGCACCCATCGGATCGACCAGGAAGTCCCCCAGCGGCGAGCTGTCGGCAATGGATGGGGTGGTCATGCCACCCACTCCTCGTCCCCGATGTCGTCTGGCACCTGAGCGGTGGCGAGGGAGTCGGTGGCCTCCAGGCCAGTGGTGAGTTGGCCTTGGCGAGGCGGGCCGGGTGGATGTGGATTGCGTGGCGAGGGTCGCTGAGCTGGAGAAGCAGGTGGTCGCTCATGATGCGGCGATCTCGGCGGTTGTCGTGGTGGCCGCGAAGCAGGCGGATGCCCGGGCGGCCATCGAGCAGGCGGTTCTGACGTTGACCGAGGAGCGGGAGCAGACCTGTCAGCTTTTGGAGGAGACGAGGAGGTGGGAGGAGGAGAGCGGGCGGGCGGTGCAGTGGGGCCGTGGCCTCCGGGAACTGGCCACGATGGCGCGCCATCGCCTGCACGGGAGGGATCTGGGGGAGCAGGTCGAGGCGATGGGCCTCTTGGATATTCGGGTCACGATTCTGGGGGAGGTTCGGCGGAAGACGCGGTGTGATGACGGGATCAGTGCGTGGTTCCGGGAGCGAGAGCGCTGTGTGCCGGTGTTGACGGACGGAGCGTGGGCGCGCGTTGAGGCGATCTTCGCGGGCCGGAAAGGTAGGCGTTGCAAGGACGGCCGGGGCATGCATGGGCGCCATGCTGCAGAAGGCGAGTACGGGGTGTGCGTGGGACGCGCTGCCGTTTCCGCGCGGGAGCCTCGCGAGGTCGTGGCAGCACTGGCTGGCCACGGGTTTGTGGGGGCGGCTCATGGACGAGTCGGACGAGTTGGATGAGTTGGATGAGTTGGACGGGATGCCGGGGGAGCGGCTCGCGGAGGGAGGGGGCGTGCTGCCGCCGCTTGAGGTGCGGGGGCGGGGCGGTCCGCGGCTGTTGGTGTTGCTGGATCCGCCGGCCGCTGGTGGCGACGGGTTCAAGGCATCCGACTACAAGATCTCGCCGTTTGAGCTGGAGAGCGCGCTGCTGGAGCACGCGGCGGTTGCCGAGGCCGCGGTCGTCCCGGCGTCCGATCCGCTGCGGCTGGCCGTGCCCAAGGCGTACGTGGTGCCGGCCGAGGGCTGGGAGCCGGGCCCGGCGACCGGCAAACTTCTCTTCGAACACTCCCGCGAGGTCCTGGCGCCCTGCAAGCGGGTACGCCCTCTGGAGTTCGCCGAGCTGCCCAAGACCGTCTCGGGCAAGATCCGCCGTATCGAACTGCGCGAGCGCACCGCCAACGGGGGCGCCGACGAGTACCGGGAGGAAGACCACCGATGAGCCAGCCACCAGGGGCACTGTCGTACGAGAGCGGGGCCGGTGAGCGCCCGCTGCTCGGCCACACCATCGGAGCCGATCTGGACCTGACCGTGGAGCGGTTCGGGGACCGCGAGGCGCTGGTCGACGTGCCCAGCGGGCGGCGCTGGACGTACGCCGAGTTCGGCCGTGCCGTCGACGAGGTCGCGCTCGGCCTGCTCGCCAAGGGCGTCACCAAGGGCGACCGGGTGGGCATCTGGTCGCCCAACTGCCCGGAGTGGGTGCTCGTCCAGTACGCCACCGCCCGCATCGGCGCCATCATGGTCAACATCAACCCGGCCTACCGGGTGCACGAGCTGGCGTACGTCCTCAAGCAGGCCGGCATCGAGGTGCTGGTCTCGGCGACCGAGTACAAGACCACCTGCTACCGGCGGATGATCGAGCAGGTGCGCGCCGAGAGCCCCGCGCTGCGCGACGTGGTCTACATCGACGACCCGACCTGGGAAGGGCTGCTGGCCGCCGGTGCGGCCGTGCCCGCCGGCCGGCTCGCCGAGTGTGCGGCGCAGCTGTCCGCCGACGACCCGGTCAACATCCAGTACACCTCCGGTACGACGGGCTTTCCCAAGGGCGCCACCCTCTCCCACCACAACATCCTCAACAACGGCTACTGGGTGGGCGAGACGGTCGGCTACACCGAGGCCGACCGGATCTGTCTGCCGGTGCCCTTCTACCACTGCTTCGGCATGGTGATGGGCAACCTCGGCGCCACCTCGCACGGGGCCTGCGTCGTCATCCCCGCCCCGACCTTCGACGCCGCCGCCACCCTGCGCGCCGTACAGGACGAGCGCTGCACCTCCCTGTACGGCGTGCCGACGATGTTCATCGCCGAACTGGGCCTGCCCGACTTCGCCTCCTACGACCTGTCCTCGCTGCGCACCGGCATCATGGCGGGCTCGCCCTGCCCGGTGGAGGTGATGAAGCGGGTGGTCGGCGAGATGCACATGGCCGAGGTCTCCATCTGCTACGGCATGACCGAGACCTCGCCGGTCTCCACCCAGACCCGCCGCGAGGACGATCTGGCGCACCGCACCGGGACGGTGGGGCGGGTGCTGCCGCACATCGAGGTCAAGGTCGTGGACCCGGTCAGCGGGCGGACCCTGCCGCGTGGCGAGCCCGGCGAGCTGTGCACCCGCGGCTACAGCGTGATGCTCGGCTACTGGGAGGAGCCGGAGCGCACGTCCGAGGCCATCGACGCGGCCCGCTGGATGCACACCGGC
Source organism: Streptomyces sp. UF-297 (assembly GCF_058245575.1). Taxonomy (NCBI): domain Bacteria; kingdom Bacillati; phylum Actinomycetota; class Actinomycetes; order Kitasatosporales; family Streptomycetaceae; genus Streptomyces; species Streptomyces sp. UF-297. The sequence continues at coordinate 91,698 of NZ_JBSIBZ010000003.1, forward strand.
GACCTCGCGGTGATGAACCAGGACGGCTATCTGCGGATCGTCGGCCGCATCAAGGACATGATCATCCGGGGCGGCGAGAACGTCTATCCGCGCGAGATCGAGGAGTTCCTGCACACCCACCCCAAGGTCGCCGATGTGCAGGTCGTCGGGGTCCCGGACGAGAAGTACGGCGAGGAGATCGCCGCCTGTGTCATCCTGCGCGACGCGCGGGACACCCTGACCCGCGACGAGCTGGCCCGCTACTGCCGCTCCCGCCTGGCCCACTACAAGGTGCCGCGCTACGTCCATGTCGTGGACGCCTTCCCCATGACGGTCAGCGGCAAGGTCAGGAAGGTCGAACTGCGCGAGCAGCTGGCCGCGGCACTGGCGGAGCAGGCGTCCCTCGCCCAGCCGTAGGGCCTGTCGTCCAAGCCCCGTCTGGCTGGCGGCCTGTCGTCCGAGTCCCGTCTGCCTGGCGACGCCCGGCACGGCACCTCGCCGCGGCGGCCGTATATGCAGGGGCTTCAACTTCCCCGCATATACGGCCACGTGGGGGTGTCAGTCCAGGAACGCCGCCATCTCCCGGATCACCGTCTGCGGCCGCTCGTCCGGTACGTAGTGCCCGCTGCCCTCGACCTTCACCACCCGCACCTGGCGCCCCTTGCCCTCCATCTGCTGCTTCTGGAGCGCATAGGCGCCCTCGCCCGACAGCACCAGCAGCGGCGCGGCGAGCGGCCCGTAGGTCTTCTCGTCGGCGATGTCCTGCGGCATGGTCTGGTACCAGCCGTTGCTCGCGCGGATGGCGTCGGGGGAGTCGTAGGCGCGGGCGTAGACCTCGCGGTCGTGCTCGTCGATGGAGGCCTGGTCGGCCAGCATGTAGCCGAAGAGCCAGTCGATCAGCGGGCGGGTGCGGCCGGCCAGCAGGATCTCCGGCAGCCCGCGCAGCTGGTTGAAGGCGTACCACCAGGTGTACGCGCCCGGCTCGATCCGGCCCCGCGCCATGCTCTCCACCTGGCCGCCGAGGCGGGGGAGCATGGCCTGCTCGTACCAGCTCTCGTCGGGCAGCCCCATGTCCATCATGACCACCTTGCGGGTGGCCTCGGGGTGGTTGGCGGCGAAGTGGTACGCGAGGGAGGCGCCGATGTCGTGGCCCGCGATGTCGACGGTGGAGTGGCCCAGGTGGCGGGCGAGTCCGAGGATGTCCCGGGCCATCGTCTTCTTGTCGTAGCCGTCCGCGGGCTTGTCCGAGCCGCCCATGCCGCGCAGGTCCACGGCGATGACGCGGCGGTGCCGGGCGAGCGCCGGCATGATCTTGTGGAACTGCCACCAGGTCTGCGGCCAGCCGCCCAGCAGGATCAGCGGGTCGCCCTGTCCGCCCGCCACGTAGTGCAGGCGTACGCCGTTGACCTCGGCGTAGCGGCTGGTGAAGTCGCCCTCCAGGGAGCGGGCCAGCTCGGCGTCGGTCGTCATGTCAACTCCTGTGTGCCGTACGGCAGGTTGAGGAAACGGACATCTATTTAGAATGGCCGTTCAAGAAAATGGGCAGGCGAAAGGGTCGGGCGGGGAAGGGGCCGTCAGTCGAGCAGCGCCAGGGCCTGCTCGACCGTGGCGTCCAGATAGCGCCGCGGCTCCGGAGTCTTGGCGATCACCTTCAGGCCCTGCAGCACGGTGACCAGGAAGCGGGCCAGGCTGTACGGGTCCTTGCCGGCGGCCAGTTCGCCCTGGGCCTGGGCCCGTACGAGCGCGCCGGCGATGCCCGTCTCCAGGGCGGCCAGCGAGGCCTCCACCCGCCGCCCGGCGCCGGTGTCCTCCGGCAGCCGTTCCACGGCGGTGTTGGTCATCAGGCAGCCCTTGCGGTCCAGGTCCTCCAGGGCGGTACGGGCGTATCTGCGGACCAGGTCGCCCACCGCGGGCAGCACCGGGCCCGGTTGGCCGAGCAGGCGCAGCAGCTCGCCCTCGTTGTCCTCGCGGTAGCGGTCCACCGCGCTCAGATACAGCTGGTGCTTGTCGCCGAAGGTCGCGTAGATGCTGCCCCTGTTGATGCCGAGGTGATCCACGAGGTCCTGCATGGACGTGGCCGCGTAGCCCTTGCGCCAGAACAGGTCCAGCGCGGAGCGCAGTGCCGCGTCCGGGTCGAACTCCTTCACTCTGCCCATGCGTCGACCCTAAGCGACCGCTGGCCGAATTTTCAAGAATGGGCGTTCAAGAATCTGCTCGGGAACCGCGCTCGCCCGGCCAGTCCAGCAGCAGCCGCTGGGCGCGCGGCAGTGACGCCACGATCAGGTCGTAGGAGTCCTCGACCATGTCCAGGACGAGCCGGTCGGGCAGGGTGCCGTCGAGGGTGACGGTGTTCCAGTGGCGCTTGTTGAGGTGGTAGCCCGGCACGATCTGGGGGTGCGCGGCGCGCAGCCGCAGGGCGATCTCCGGGTCGCACTTCAGGCTCACCGTGAGCGGTACGGCCTCCAGGGTGCTCAGCGCGAAGATCTTCCCGCCGACCTTGAAGGTGCACACCTCCGAGTGGCGGGGAAAGGGGTACTCCTCGACCGCCCCGTTGAATTCGAGGCAGCGGGCCCTGAGCGTCTGCGCGTCGATCATGGCGGACATTATGGCGGTGCCCACTGACACCCGGCGTTTTCCGGTACGGCGCCCCGGATTGCCCCTTGGGGGCGCGGCTCGGCCGCCTCCCACCTCCCAGCCGCCCCACCTGATGAAATTCCGGTGACCCGTACGACGCCTGACAGAAGGGGCGCCATGAGTGTCTCGATCGCGCTGTTCACCGCCGACCTGCGGGTGCACGACAACCCGGTCCTGCGGGCCGCGCTGGCGGCCGCCGAGGAGGTGGTGCCGCTGTTCGTCATGGACGACGGGGTGCGCGCGGCCGGCTTCGACGCCCCCAACCGCCGCGCCTTCCTGGCGGACTGCCTGGCCGACCTCGACGCGGCGCTGCGCGAACGAGGCGGGCGCCTGGTGCTGCGCAGCGGCGAGGTCGTCGAGGAGGTGCTGGGCATGGCGGCGCGCACCGGCGCCCAGGAGGTGCACCTCGCCGGCGGCGCCAGCGGCTACGCACAGCGCCGCGAGGACCGGCTGCGCAGGGCGCTGGAGGCCGCCGGCCGCCGCCTGCGCGTGCACGACACGGTGAGCACCGCGCTCGCGCCGGGCGCGGTGACCCCGGCGGGCAGCGACCACTACGCGGTCTTCACCCCCTACTTCCGGCGCTGGAGCGCCGAGCGGCTGCGCGATGTGCTGCGCGCGCCCAGGGCCGTACGCGTACCCGAGCGGGCCCACTCGCAGGACCTGCCGCGCCGGGCGGCGGTGGCGGGCGTCTCACCCGGCCTGGCGCGCGGCGGTGAGCGCGCGGCCCGCCGCCGCTTCACCGCCTGGCGCACCAGCGGACTGCCCCAATACCCCGATCTCCACGACGACTTGGCGGCCGACGCGACCTCCCGCCTCTCGCCCCACCTGCACTTCGGCACGCTCTCCCCGGTCGAACTGGCCACCCGGGCCCGTGCGGCGGGCGGACCGGGCGCGGAGGCCTTCGTACGGCAGCTGGCCTGGCGGGACTTCCACCACCAGGTGCTGGCCGCCCGCCCCTCGGCGGCACACCGCGACTACCGCACCCGCGGCGACCGCTGGCGCCACGACGAGCGGGAGATCGCCGCCTGGCGCGCGGGCCGGACCGGCTATCCGCTGGTGGACGCGGCCATGCGGCAGCTCGCCCACGAGGGCTGGATGCACAACCGCGGCCGGATGCTGACCGCGAGCTTCCTGACCAAGACGCTGTACGCCGACTGGCGCACCGGAGCCGCGCACTTCCTGTCCCTGCTGGTCGACGGCGACATCGCCGACAACCAGCTCAACTGGCAGTGGATGGCGGGCACCGGCACCGACACCCGCCCCAACCGCGTCCTGAACCCCCTCACCCAGTCCACCCGCCTCGACCCCCACGGCACCTACATCCGCCGCTGGCTCCCCGAACTCGCCACCGTCCCCACCCCCGCCATCCACCGCCCCTGGACCCTCCCCGCCTCCACCCACCTCGACTACCCGCCCCCCATCGTCACCCTCCCGGATGCCCTCGCCCGCTTCCGCCGGGCCCGGGGACTGGAGGACTGACCCGCCCTGAGCCGGCCGCGCCCCGAAGGGGGCGCGGGGAACTGCGCGGTCAGCCCCCACCGGCCCGCGGTTTCCCTGCCGCACCCGGCGAAGCGCTCACGCGGCCGCCCGTCGCATGCACACCCGCGGCCACCGGTCCAGGCCGTGCGCCGCCTCCTGCTCGCGGATGCGGCGCAGCCCCGGCGTGAGGGCGGAGTCGGGCAGCGGGAAGAAGCCGAGGCGGGCGTAGTACGGGGCGTTCCAGGGGACTTCGGCGAAGGTGGTCAGGGTCAGGGCCGTGCCCGGCGGGCTCGCCGCCGCGGCGCGGTCGATCAGCGCGCGGCCCAGACCGCGATGTGCGGCGTCGGGATGGACGGAGACCTGCTCGATGTGGGTGCAGCCGTCGACGGGTGCGCACAGCAGATAGGCGACGGGACGGTCCGTGGCGGCATCCGCCGCCACCAGCGCCCGCCCCGCTTGCCGATAGGCAGCCAGCTCCTGGAGCGAGGGCGGTTCGTCGTCGGCGATCTGCGCCATCCCGATACCCCGGAAGGCCTCGCCCGCCGCGCGCTCGATGGCGCGCAGCGCAGGCAGATCGTCGGGTGTCGCGGTACGGAAGTGGTGGTCCATACCGCGATCCTCGCCCGCTCAGGGGGCGCCGGGCAGCCGATTTTCCACGGCGTCGGCGTAGGCGCGGGCCACCTCGGCGGCGGGGGTGCCCTCGGCGGGGTCCCTGCCGAGGGCCTGGAGGGTTTCGGTGATCCAGCCGGGCCCGGTGATCTGTCCGACGGCCGGGAGGGTGTCGTTACGGTGCTCCCCGGGCGATCAGTTCGTCCGCAGGGTCGTTGACCGGCTGGGGAGTGCCGGTGAGGTCCATGACGAACAGCGGTATGTGCAGGGTGTCGGAGCGGGCCCGTGCGTCGCGGGCGTAACCGGCCAGGGAGAAGCAGACCGCGAGAGCCGATTCGTTGAGGCCGTTGAGCCAGAGGCACTCGATCTCGCGGAGTTTGGTGGGGCGAGTGGTGGGGTCGACCTGGGCCACCACTCCTGGACCGCGCAGGTCGACGCCGGAGGAGCCGCGCTCCAGGGGCCGTACGACATCGTCGAAGCCGAGCCATTTCAGGTACTGGGCGGCGGCGCTGATGCAGTCCCGGGCGGTGCGGATGGTCACCGGGCGGAAGGCCGGCCGCAGTATGGGGTGCTGGGGCTCGGGGGCGGGCGCGGCCAGGCCGCCGTGCGCGGGGAGGTTGGGCGGCGGCGGGGTCGGTACGGGCACCACGGGCACGCGGACCACCGTCCCGCACACACAGCCCAGTTCGGGCGCCGGCCACTCGTCCTGGCGCTTGCACACATCGCAGCGCACCTCCACCCACGCCCCCTGCCAGGTGCGGTGCACGATTTCGACGGGGGCGGCGCCACGGAGCACCGGGAGGGTCAGCGGGGCGCCACACGCACACGGGAACGTGGGCGGGGTGAAGGCGTTCTCGCGGCGGCATGTCGGGCATCGCACCGGCACGCTGTCGGCCATGGTCGGCTCCTGAGCGGTAGGTCCGCAGCCGGAGCGGGATCGGCTGCTGCCGTCCATGTTCTCTCCAACGCGAGGCGTTGGGGGGAGATTCGACGCAGAGAACCCGCCTGTTGCAGGACCGTGGCATTGAGGGCCTTCGGGCCGCGTCCGCTGCAGGAACGTACCGTCCCGGGTGAGTCAGGCGGGCTCCGCGGCGGGGAGGCGGACCGCCCTTCCCTTCCGGGCGGACACTGCCACCGCACCGGCATCTCCCCTGGGCGCCGCGGAGCGCCGCACTGCCTCTCCGTGCCGGCCGGTCACCCCTCAGTGGGCCGGCCGGTACGGACGCGCGAGGTGAACTGACCTCCCGTCAGTCCTCGCGCAGCTCGCGGACCTTGGACTCCACGCGCGTGCCGTACTCCGGGTCGGCGGCGTGGAAGTGGGCGAGGTTCTTCTCGATCACATCGTCGCGGCTGACCTGGGCCAGGCCGCCGGCGATGTTGGCCACCAGGCGCTGCTTCTCCTCCTGGGACATCAGCCGGTAGAGCTCACCGGCCTGGAAGAAGTCGTCGTCCTTGGTGTGCGCGGGGGCCTCGTGGGTGCCGGCGTGGCCGGTGACCGCGAGCGGGGCGGACAGCGCCCGGCCGGTCTGGGCGGGGCCGTCATAGGAGTTGGGCTCGTAGTTCTTGGCGTGCCGGTCGTAGGCGTTGGTGGCCATCAGGCCGTCGCGGCCGTAGTTGGCGGCGCCGCCGGTCACGCCCTTGGGCGCGTTGACCGCCAGCTGGGTGTGGTTGACGCCCAGGCGGTAGCGGTGCGCGTCGGCGTAGGCGAACAGCCGGCCCTGGAGCATCTTGTCCGGGGACGGGCCGATGCCCGGCACGAAGTTGTTCGGCGAGAACGCGGACTGTTCGACCTCGGCGAACACGTTGTCGGGGTTGCGGTCCAGGACCAGGCGGCCCACCCGCTGCAGCGGGTAGTCGCTGTGCGGCCACACCTTCGTCAGGTCGAACGGGTTGAAGCGGTAGTTCGCCGCGTCCGCCGCCGGCATCACCTGCACATGCAGCGTCCAGGACGGGTAGACCCCGCGCTCGATGGACTGCAGCAGGTCGGTCTGGTGGCTGTTGGGGTCCTTGCCCGCCAGCTCCGCGCCCTGCTCGCTGCTCAGGCAGCGGATGCCCTGGTTGGTCTTGAAGTGGTACTTGACGAAGAAGGCCTCGCCCGCCTCGTTGGTCCACTGGTAGGTGTGCGAGCCGTAGCCGTTCATGTGGCGGTAGGAGGCCGGTATGCCGCGGTCGCCCATCAGCCAGGTGACCTGGTGGGTGGCCTCGGGCGCGTGCGCCCAGAAGTCCCAGACGTTGTCCGGCTCCTGCTTACCGGTGAAGGGGTCGCGCTTTTGCGAGTGGATGAAGTCGGGGAACTTCAGCGGGTCCTTGATGAAGAACACCGGGGTGTTGTTGCCGACGAGGTCGTAATTGCCCTGCTCCGTATAGAACTTGACGGCGAAGCCGCGCGGGTCGCGGGCCGCGTCCGGGCCGCCGAGGTTGTCCGCCACCGTCGAGAAGCGGATGAACAGCTCGGTGCGGCGGCCGACTTCACCCAGGAAGTGGGCGCTGGTGTACGCGGAAACGTCGTCGGTCACCTCGAAGTAGCCGTACGCGCCCGAGCCACGGGCGTGCACCACCCGCTCCGGGATCCGCTCGCGGTTGAAGCGCGCGAGCTTCTCCAGGAGGTGCTGGTCCTGGAGGAGGAGCGGGCCGCCGACGCCGGCGGAGGCGGAGTTCTGGTTGTCGGCGACGGGGGCGCCGGACTCGGTGGTAAGCACGCGCTGCGTCATGGTGGCGGAGGTGACCTTCCGTACTGGAGCTGCTGGCGGTGCGAGGAGCGTAGATTCGCCCCGAACGCAACGTCAACAGTTTGTTGAAAGAGAAGTGTGGGTTCCGGGCCGCGGCGGCGCCTGGGCGCGACAGGACAGGTGTCGGCAACCGCCGCAGCCCGGAGTTCAAGGAGCCCTGCGGCTCAGATCTGCGCCCCCGAGAGGCGCTCCACGGCCCGCAGCAGGGCGGAGTGGTCCAGGCCGCCGTCGCCCTGGGCGCGCAGCGAGGCGACCAGTTGGGCGACCACGGCGCCGACCGGGAGGGCCGCGCCGACATTGCGGGCGGCGTCGGTGACGATGCCCATGTCCTTGTGGTGCAGGTCGATACGGAAGCCCGGCGCGAAGTCGCGCTGGAGGAAGTTGTCCTTCTTGCGGGTCAGCACGGTCGATCCGGCGAGCCCGCCGTTGAGGACCTCCAGGGCGGCGGCGAGGTCCACGCCGGACTTCTCCAGGAAGACCACGGCCTCGGCGCAGGCCTGGATGTTGACCGCGACGATCAGCTGGTTGGCGGCCTTGACCGTCTGGCCCGAGCCGTGCGGGCCGCACCGCACGATCGTCTTGCCCAGGGCCTCCAGTAGCGGCCGGGCGGCGTCGAAGTCCTCGCGGTTGCCGCCGACCATGATGGACAGCACGGCCTCGATGGCACCGGCCTCGCCGCCGGAGACCGGGGCGTCCAGGACCCGTAGGCCCTTGTCGGCCGCGGCCTTCGCCAGGTCGACGGAGGTCTGCGGGGTGATGGAGGACATGTCGATGAGCAGGGCGCCGGAGCGCGCGTTGTCCAGGATGCCCTCGGGGCCGTACGCGATGGCTTCGACCTGCGGCGAGGCGGGCACCATGGTGATGATGACGTCCGCCTCGCGCACCGCCTCGGCGATGGAGGCGGCGGGGGTGCCGCCGGCGGCGGCCAGCCGGTCCAGCTTGTCCTGCTCCAGGGTGTATCCGGTGACCGGGTAGCCGGCCTTGATCAGGTTCTCGGCCATGGGCGAGCCCATGATGCCCAGCCCGATCCACGCGATCGCCGGGCGGGTCGGGCGGGAGGAGCCAGCGAGGTTGCTCATGCGGGTGCCTTTCCAACTGCTGTACTACGTCGGTGAGTTGCCGCTCAGCGGGCGGCGCGGGCCGCGGCCGGCAGCCAGTCGAAGGCCTGGTGGCTCGGGCGCTCGCCCGGCTTGTACTCCAGGCCGACGAAGCCGCCGTAGCCGGCCTTGCGCAGGCGGTCCAGGAGGTCTTCGAGGGGCAGGCTGCCGGTGCCGGGGGCGCCGCGGCCGGGGTTGTCGGCGATCTGTACGTGGCCGGTCCGCGCCGTGTAGGCGTCGATGACCTGCTCCAGGTCCTCGCCGTTCATGGACAGGTGGTACAGGTCCATCAGGAAGCGGGTGTTGTCCAGGCCGGTGGCCGCGTTGACCGCGTCCACCACCTCCACCGCCCGGGGGGCGCTGACGATCGGGCAGGCGGGCGACTCCGGGGCGTTGAGGGCCTCGATGAGCAGGGCTGCGCCGATGTCGTGGGCCGCGCGGGCGGCCAGCGTCAGGTTCTCCAGCGCCAGCGCGTCCTGGACGGACTCCTCGACGCCCGGTACGCGGTTGCCGTACAGCGCGTTGAGCGCCGTGCAGCCCAGTGAGCGGGCGAACTCCACCGCGACGGGGAGGTTCGCGCGGAACCGCTCGGACTCCTCGCCGGGGATGGACAGCGCGCCGCGGTCGGGGCCCGGCAGCTGCCCCGCGTAGAAGTTCAGCCCCACCAGGCGGGTGCCCGCGTCCTCCAACGCGCCGCGCAGCGCGTCCAGTTGGCCCTGTCCGGGCACCGGGGCGTCCACCCACGGCCACCACAGCTCCACCGCGTCGAACCCGGCGGCGGCGGCCGCTGCGGGCCGCTCCAGCAGCGGCAGCTCGGTGAACAGGATCGACAGATTGACGTTGAAGCGCGCGTCCGAGAAGCCCATGAGGCTCTGCGCTCCTTCCGTATTGCGGAACAAGATTTCTGCGTGATGGAAGACTGCCCGCGCTGTTCGAAGGCTGTCAAGGGGGTGCCGAGTTTCCGGGCGGGCGCGGGCCGGCCGGATGCCCGGAATGTCGGCGGTGCGTGGGTGAGGCGTGGCCGGATACGCGCGCGGCCCGCGGCACGGGACGGTCCGTGCCGCGGGCCACGGGGGCTCCCGGAGATACGGCGGGCCTCAGCCCGCGATCGCGTACTTCTCCACCGCCGCGCCGTCCAGCTCGATGCCCACGCCGGGCCGCTCGGGCAGCAGGACCTGGTTGTCGCGGCAGCGCATCCTGCTCGCCGGCGTCAGCAGGGCCTCGAAGGTGTAGATCCCCTTCTCGTGCGCGAAGAACTCCACCGCGAGGGCGTTGGGCACCGCCGCGGTGAGGTGCGCGTGCAGGTTGTGGTGCCAGTGCGGGGCCATGAGCAGCCCGAAGCCGTCCGCGGTGTGCGCCACCCGCAGCCACTCCGTGACCCCGCCCACCACCCCGGCGTCCGCCTGGAGCACGGCGGCCGCCCTCGCCTCGATCAGCGCGCGGAACTCCCAGCGGGTCTGGTGGATCTCGCCGGTGGCGACCGGGGTGCGTACGGAAGCGGCCAGCTCGCCGTGCCCGGCGATCGCCTCGGGCGACAGCGGCTCCTCGAACCACCACAGCGGTACGTCTCCGGCCGCGCGCTCGAACGCCTCGATGGCGCTGCGGGCCTCGTGCACCGGGCGGTAGGCGTTGTTGGCGTCCAGCGCGAGGCGGCCGCCCTCGCCGATGGCCTCGACGGCGGCCGCGACCCGCCGCGCGTCCTCGGCGACCGGCAGCCCGCCGACCTTGATCTTGTGATCGGTGAAGCCCTGGCTACGGTTGAGGGCGATCTCCGCGCGCACGGCCCGGCTCCACTCGCCGTCCTGCGCCCGGTAGTAGCCGCCCGAGGCGTACGCGGGCTGCGGCGCTGTGGAGCCGCCCAGCGTCACCGCCAGGGGCTGCCCCGCCCGCTTGGCCCGCAGGTCCCACAGCGCGATGTCCAGCGCGGACAGCGCCCGGATCACCGCGCCGCGCCGCCCGGCCAGCAGCGTCTCCTGATAGGCGCGGCTCCACAGCCCGACGGTGTTCTCCGCGTCCGCTCCCAGATACACCGGCGCGAGCAGGTCCTCGACGGCCGCCCTGGTCAGCGGCCCTGCGGTGGTGCCCGCGTAGGTGTAGCCCAGCCCCGTCTCCCCGCCGCGGCCGGTGACCTCGACGAGCACGAAGTGACGTACCGTCAATTCGCGGTTGGACATACGGGTCGGGCTCCCGACGGGGACGGCCACGGCGCGCGCCCGCACGGACCGGATGGTCACCAGGCGCCTCCTGCGGTCCGCGGCCCGGCGGTATCGATCCCTGGTCGGGCGGTGTCGGTCCCTGGCCTGGCGGCCCCGATCTCGGGCTTGGCGGCACTGTTCCCCGCCCTGGCGACGCCGCTCCCCGGCCTCACGGCCCCGCCCCCCGGCACCCGTACGCGGTTCGCCAGCCAGTCCTGGAAGCGGCGGCCGAGCACCACCGGATTCTCCAGCAGCTTGGGGATGCCCTCGGCATTGCCGGGGTCGATGCGAAGGTGCAGCAGCGTGGGGCCCGGCACGGTGCAGGCCACCGTGAACTCCCGCCGCAGCGCGGCGGGTTCGTCGGCGCGCAGCACATGCCAGCCGGCCGCCCCGGCCAGCTCGCCCAGGTCGATCCGGGTCGCCGCGTACGTCGGCAGATTCGCCGTCGAGCCGTAGACCCCGTTGTCCACCAGCGCGACCAGCAGCTTTCGCGGGCGCAGAAAGCCGCCGGTGGGCAGCACATTGGGGTTCATCAGCAGCGAGCCGTCGCCCTCGATCGCCACCACCGGCCCGACGGCGGAGTCGCCCAGGCCCAGCGCCAGCCCGGTCGCCACGGACCCGGCCAGGCCCATCGAGTCCAGCAGGTACAGGTGGTTCGGACGGTCCGCGACGGCGGCCAGCTCGCGGCTGGTGGCGGCGCAGGTCACCACGACCGGCAGGCCCGCGGTCAACTCGGCCAGTACGCGCAGCGCTTGGATGCGTTTCACCTCAGGCCGCCTTCCCGTCCGTACCCCAGAAGTGGCACAGCACCACGACCGGCCGGAACGTCATCCGGGCGTGCGCCCCGGCCTCGGCGACCACCGCCCGCCAGTCCTCGGGCGCGCTGCGGCGGTCCAGTGCGAAGACCGGCACCCCGACCCGCCCCAGCAGCTCGGGCACGTACTGGCACAGCGTGTGGATCATCGAGTTGTACTCGCCCAGGCCGCCCCGGGCGTTGGCGACGATCAGCAGCGGCAGCTGGTAGGCGAGGTTGAAGGTGGTCAGCGCGGTGAGCGCGTTGCCGAAGCCGTTGTCCTGCATGACCACCGCGCCGAAGCGGCCCGCCAGCGGCAGCGCGCCGAGCACGCCCATCGCCTCCTCCTCGCGGGAGAGCGGGAAGGTGCGCGGCGGCTCGGCCCCGCCCAGCGCGGTGATCACCGGCGCGACGCTGACGGAGGGGACGTACCCCACCATCTCGGCGCCGCAGTCGCGGATGCCGCGGGCGACCGAGGCGGCGTAGGAGGGGTGGGGCGAGCGGGGGAGTGTCGTCATCGGGAGCCCTTTCGGTCGGCAGGCCGCCCATCGCACGTAACGTATTACCCCCTTTGAGTGGCATGCAACAGTGCCGCACGCCTCGCTCCGGACGTGAAATGACGTGTAGGGAACGCGAGTTGACGGAGGGTCAGCCTGCCGGGACCGACAGTTCCAGCCACCGCCGCCACTCGGCGACCAGTGCGCGGTTGTCCCCGCTGCTGTGGGCCACGAGCAGATCCCCCGACCTGACCAGGTGCCTGCGCATCGCGCGCTCGGCGCCCACGCCGTCCCGCTCCCGCAGCGCCTCGATGATGTCGCGGTGGTCCTTGAGCGCGGTCTCGGGCGACTGGTGCCGCGGCACGCTGTGCCGGCTGTCCAGTTCGAGGGTCTGGCGCAGCTCGGCGACGAACTTCGCCAGCCGCGCGTTGCCGCCCGCCCGCATGATCAGCGAGTGCAGCCGCTCGTCGGCGGCGAAGTACGCGGGGCTGCCGTCGGCCAGCTCCTCCATGGTCCGGTACTCCGCGGCCAGCGCCTCGTCGTCCGCCGCCGTCATCACCGCGGCCGCGCTGCGGCAGGCGGGCGGCTCCAACAGCACGCGCAGACTGCACAGTTCGACGATGCCCCGGCCGTCGGGCCCCAGCACCCGCGCCCCGCGGTTGCGCTCGATGCGTACGAGACCGAGGTCGGCCAGCCGCAGCAGCGCCTCGCGCACCGGCGTACGGGAGGCGCCGAAGCGCTCGCCCAGCTCGCGGGAGGAGTAGAGCACGCCGCGCTCCAGACGGCCGCCGCGGATCGCGTCACGGATCTGCGCCGCGATCTGTTCGGCCTTGCTCTCGGCGCGCGGATCCTTGGTCACGACACTCCCCGTAGCGCTCTGCGTGACCGGCCGGGCGACGGAGAACAGCCCCGGCCCGTACGGTCATCGACCGGGTTTCGAGCATAACCGGTGCCCTCACGGCGGCTGGGCCCGCGCCCTGCGCCGTCCCGCCACCCACACGCCCGCCAGCACCGCCATGGCCACCGCGTTGGCGAGGATCATCACCGACATCGACAGGCCCACGTTGTGGCCGGTGGCGTCCTGGAGCCAGCCCACCGCGAAGGGGCTGACGAAACCCGCCGCGTTTCCCAGGGAGTTGATCAGGGCGATGCCGCTGGCCGCGCCGATCCCCGCCAGATACGCGGTGGGCAGCGGCCAGAACAGCGGCTTGGCGGCCTGTGCGGCCATCGTGGCGACGGTGATGGCGGCAAAAGCGGGGGCGGGGCTGTGCAGGCTGAACGCGGTGACGGTGAACGCCGCCACCGACACCGCCAGCGCGATCATCACCGGGCGCACCGAGCCCCCGCCGCCCACCAGCCGGCCCGCGAGGTACATCGCGGCCGCGGCCAGCAGGAAGGGCAGCGCCGTCAGCCAGCCGACCTGCACGCTGGTCAGGGCCGCGCCGACCTCCTTGATCACCGAAGGCATCCAGTACACCAGCGGGTAGGCGCCGCACTGGAGCAGGAAGTAGACCGCCGTCAGCGCCAGCACCCGGCCGTCGCGGAAGACCGCCCGGTGCCCGGCCGGGGCCTCGGCGCCGCGCTCGGCCTCCTCCCGCTCCAAGGTGGCCACCAGCCGGGCGCGCTCGGCCGCGTGGAGCCAGCGGGCGTCGGCCGGGCGCTCGGTCATCGTCACGAAGAAGACCGCGCCGAGCAGGACCGCGGGCAGCCCGCCGGTCAGGAAGATCCAGCGCCAGCCGTCCAGCCCGAGCAGGCCGTCGAAGGCGGTCAGGATCCAGCCGTTGAGCGGGCCGCCGACCACCCCGGCCAGCGGGATCGCCACCATCACCGTCGCGATCACGCGGGCCCGCTGCCGGTCGGGGTACCAGCGCGTGAGGTACAGCAGGATGCCGGGGAAGAACCCGGCCTCCGCCACGCCGAGCGCGAACCGCAGCCCGTACACCGTCTCCACGTTGGGCGCGAAGGCCATGGCCGCGGCGACCAGCCCCCAGGTGACCATGATCCGGCTCAGCCACAGGCGCGCGCCCACCTTCAGCAGCACCATGTTGCTGGGCACTTCGGCCAGTACGTACCCCACGAAGAAGATCCCCGCGGCGAACCCGTACTGGGACGCGCTCATGCCGAACTCCCGCTCCATGCCGAACTTCGCGAAGCCGATGTTGATGCGGTCCAGGTAGCTGACGATGTAGCCGAGCACCAGCAGCGGCACGATCCGCCGGGTCACCTTCGCCGCGGTACGGGCCTGCGGCGAGCTGTCGCGAAGGCGGCCGGTCGCACGGGCCATGGCGGTCTCCCGTCGTCGGGACGAGCGTCGGCAGGAACAAGGGAACAAGGGAACAAGGGAACAAGGCAGGAGCACGGCAGGAACGCCGGGTGGCGGACCACTGTGCGGCAGTGAGGTGCCAGCTTGACCGAGTAGCGTGCTACTGGTGGGAGGGCTTGGCAAGGGGTGTGCGCAGCCGGGCTGTCGAACCTGGTGAACTCCCAGGTCAGCGCGGCTACCTTGGGGGCATGGCGCGATTGAGAGTTGAGTTCACGACGGAACCGTTCGACCTGGACGAGGCCCCGCCGCACGCCGTGGTGGCGCGGGAGGTCGTCACGGGCGCGGGGCTGGACGCCGTCGACGTCGGCCCGTTCGGCAACACCGCCGAGGGTGACACGGACCGGGTGCTGGCGGCGGTGGAGTCCCTGCTGCGCCGGTCCCTGGACGCCGGTGCCACCCGGGTCTCCCTCCAGGTCAACGTGATCGCGGACGGGGAGGGGGAGCGCGGATGACCGAGCCCGCCGATCACCCCTTCGTCCAGGCGGTCAAGCCGCTGGTGGACGCCATGGGCGCGGAGCTGCTCGCGCCCGAGCTGGCGCGGGGGGACGATGTGGTGCTGGCCTGGGAGGGCCAGGACCGGGTGGCCGTACGGCTGCCGCATCTGTCCGACTCGCTGGACCACATCCTGGCCGAGCTGGAGCGGCGGCACGGGATGCCGCTGTCGGACCTGGAGCGCAAGACCAAGCAGGAAGTGGTGCGGATTCTGGAGGCACGCGGTGCCTTCTCCGTGCGGCACGGGGTGGAGACGGTCGCCGGGGCGCTCGGCGTGAGCCGCTTCACCGTCTACAACTACCTCAACCGCGAGACCGCGAAGGGCGATCAGTAGCGGGTGCGGTGCCCCCCTGCGGCGCTCGCTCGAGTCTTCCCGTGGCGCGCGCTCGACCCGTCGCCTCAAATCGGTACAAGCCGCCATTCGGTTCTCCCGGATGGCGGTTTTGCGTTGAGGATTCTTCAACAAAGTGTTGACGTGATGTTGCCGGAGGTCTTAGCTATTTCCAGCCAAGCAGCGCCCGATCGGCACCACCGAAGATCAGCGCCGTCTCGATCAGCACCAGGCCGCGGAGGCTTTCCCGTGTCTTCGATCCCGACGCCGGGGCTCGCCCGGTTCAACGCCGCCGACGACGATGCGGCCCGCGCCGCACTGCACGAGGTGTGCGCCAGTAAGGCGTGGGGGAGCAGGATGCTCGCCGAGCGCCCGTACGCCACCGCCGAGGCCCTGTGTGCCGCGAGCGACGCCGCCATGGCCGAGCTCACCGCACAGGACCTGGCCGAGGCCATGGCCGGGCACCCGCCCATCGGCCGGCCGAAGCCGGGGGACGCCACCTCCTCGCGCGAACAGCGCGGCATGGCCGGCGCCTCCGAGGCCCTCAAGACCGAGATGCTCGAGCTGAACCTGTCCTACCAGGACAGGTTCGGTCATGTCTTCCTGATCTGCGCCACCGGCCTGGCCGGCGAACAGATGCGTGACGCTCTCCGTAACCGGATCGACAACACGCCGGAACAGGAACGGGAGATCGTTCGTGGAGAGCTCGGCAAGATCAACCGCATCCGGCTGACCCGCCTCGCAGAAGGAGAGATGGCATGAGCGACGGGACGCACACCTCCGTGTCCACGCACATCCTGGACACTAGCGCGGGCCGCCCCGCCGAGGGCGTGGCCCTGACGCTGTCCGTGCGCTCCGGGCGCGAGAAGGGCTGGAGCGCCCACGGCGCCTCCAAGACGGACGCGGACGGGCGCTGCAAGGACCTGCCGGAGCTGCCGCAGGGCACCACGCACGTACGTCTCGACTTCGCGGTCGAGGAGTACTTCACCCACCAGCAAGCCGAGGAACAGCAGGACGCCCCCGCGCCACGGGACAGCGGAGCCTTCTTCCCGGAGGTGGCAATCACCTTTGCCGTCAAGCCGGGCGAGCACTATCACGTACCGCTGCTGCTCAACCCGTTCGGCTACTCCGTATACCGAGGGAGCTAGCAGACCTATGCCCACGATTCTCGGCCAGAACCAGTACGGGAAAGCAGAAAACCGCGTCGTAAAGATCACTCGGGACGGCGACACCCACCACATCAAGGACCTCAATGTCTCCGTCGCCCTCTCCGGTGACCTGGAGGAGGTCCACCTCTCCGGCTCCAATGCGCACTGCCTGCCCACCGATACGACCAAGAACACCGTGTACGCCTTCGCCAAGGAATACGGGATCGAATCGGCCGAGCAGTTCGGAATTCACCTGGCGCGCCATTTCGTCACCAGCCAGGAGCCGATCCACCGGGCCCGTATCCGTATCGAGGAATACGCTTGGGAGCGCATCGAGACCTCCGATGCCAACTCCCGGTTCATCGGCTCCGAGGAGGTCAAGCACTCCTTCGTCCGCAAGGGCCAGGAGACCCGCCTCACCCAGATCACCTACGACGGTGAGAAGTGGCAGGTCATCTCGGGGCTGAAGGACCTGGTCGTGATGAACTCCACCAACTCGGAGTTCTGGGGCTACATCAAGGACAAGTACACGACCCTGCAAGAGGCCTACGACCGCATCCTGGCCACCCAGGTATCGGGCCGCTGGCGCTTCAACTGGAGTGACGACGAGCAGCGGATGCCCAACTGGGAACGCTCCTACGCCCAGGTGAAGAAGCACCTGCTGCACGCCTTCGCGGAGACCTACAGCCTCTCCCTGCAGCAGACCCTGTACCAAATGGGCTCACGCATCATCAACAACCGCTCCGAGATCGACGAGGTGCGGTTCTCGCTCCCGAACAAGCACCATTTCCTGGTGGACATGGAGCCGTTCGGGCTGAAGAACGAGACGTCCGACGGGGCCGTCTACTACGCGGCGGACCGCCCGTACGGCCTCATCGAAGCCACCATTTTGCGCGACGGCGTCGAAGCCGAGATCCCGGTGGATCTGACGAACCTCTGACGGCTCACGACGCAACGCCGTGCCTCGCCGCCCCCTCTCACACCCGCAGTGGGGAGGGGGCCCGCGGATCCTGAGGGGAACGACCCATGGCACAGCAATCGCACCACAGGCACCACCGGAAACCCTCCGCACCGCCGGTCCACCCGGTGGACGAGAAGCCGGCCCCCAAGCGGCTCGTCCCCGCCGCCCTCCAGCACATCGCCGCCATGTACGCGGGTGTCGTCACCCCTCCGCTCATCATCGGCCAGGCCGTCGGCCTGGACGCCGTGGGCCAGACCCGGCTGATCGCCGCCAGCCTCCTGATCGCCGGGCTCGCCACCCTCCTGCAGACCCTGGGCATCCGCGGATTCGCGGGCAACCGGCTGCCGTTCGTCAACGCCGCCAGCTCCGCCGGGATCACCCCCATGCTCGCCATCGCGGAGAACACCGCCAAAGGGCACCAACTCCCCGCCATCTACGGTGCAGTTATGGTCGCCGGAGTCTTCTGCCTCGCCGTGGGCCCGTTCTTCGGCAGGCTGCTGCGCTTCTTCCCGCCCCTGGTCACCGGCGTGGTCATCACCCTGATCGGCGTCACGCTGATGCCCGTACCGGTGGGCTGGGCGCAGGGCGGCCACAAGGGCGCCGCCGACTTCGGCGACATGAAGTACCTGGCGCTGGCCGCCTTCACCCTCGTGGTCATCCTGCTCATCCAGCGCTTCGCCACCGGCTTCGTCAAGCAGATCGCGCTGCTGCTCGGGCTGGTCGTCGGGACGCTGGCCGCGCTGCCCTTCGGCATGGCCGACTTCGCCGCGCTGCGCCAGGCGCCCGTCGCGGCCCTGCCCACCCCCTTCGCCTTCGGCGCCCCCGAGTTCCAGCCCGCCGCGATCGTCTCGCTGTGCATCGTGATGCTGGTGCTGATGACCGAGTCCGCCGCCGGGATGCTGGCGCTGGGCGAGATCTGCGAGCGCGAGACCACCGGGCGCACCATCACCCGCGGTCTGCGCACCGACGGCATCGCCACCCTGATAGGGCCCGTCTTCGGCGGCTTTCCCACCAGCGCCTTCGCGCAGAACGTCGGCGTGGTCTCGCTGACGCGGATGCGCAGCCGCTATGTGGTGGCCGCGGCCGGCGGCGCGCTGATCGTGCTGGGCGCCTTCCCCGTACTGGGCGCGGTCGTCTCGCTCGTACCGATGCCCGTCCTCGGCGGCGCCGGCATCGTGCTGTTCGGCTCGATCGCGGTCAGCGGCATCCGTACGCTCGCGGAGGCCGGACTGGACGACAGCTCCAACATCATCCTGGTGGCCGTGTCGCTGGGCGCGGGCATCATCCCGCTCGCCGCCCCCACCTTCTACGAGGACTTCCCCGCCTGGGCGCAGACCGTGCTCGGCTCCGGCATCAGCGCGGGCGCGCTGGTCGCGGTCCTGCTCAACCTGTTCTTCCACCATCTCGGCACCCGCGGCCGTACGGTCGCGGCACTCAAATCCCCCTAGGGTCCTGCCGTGCCCGCATCATTTCCGGACGAAGAAGGAAGACCCCATGGCAGAAACGGCAGAAACGGCAGCAGCCCAGCGCATCGTCATCGAGAACTGTGCGATCGCCACCGTCGACGCCGACGGCACCGAGTACGCCTCGGGACATGTCGTCGTGGCGGGCCGTGTCATCGAGTCGGTGGGCGCGGGCAAGGCCCCCGAGGGCCTGGAGAACGTGGTCCGCAGGGTGGACGGTACGGGCCACCTCCTGACCCCCGGCCTGGTCAACACCCACCACCACTTCTACCAGTGGATCACCCGCGGCCTGGCCACCGACCACAACCTGTTCAACTGGCTGGTCGCGCTCTACCCGACCTGGTCGCGGATCGACGCCACCATGCTCGCCGCCGCCACCCAGGGCTCGCTCGCGATGATGGTCAAGGGCGGCGTGACCACCGCCAGCGACCACCACTACGTCTTCCCGCGGGGCTCCGGCGACCTGGTCGGCGCCGAACTCGCCGCCGTCGCCGAGATCGGCGCCCGTATCACGCTGGCCCGCGGCTCCATGGACCGCAGTGTCAAGGACGGCGGACTGCCCCCGGACTTCGCCGTGGAGAGCACCGAAGGCGCCCTCATCGCCACCGAAGAGGCCATCGACCGGTACCACGACGCCTCCTTCGGCTCCATGGTGCACATCGCCGCCGCGCCCTGCTCGCCGTTCTCCATCTCCACCGAACTCCTGCGCGAGGGCGCCCAGTTGGCCCGCCGCAAGGGCGTGCGCCTGCACACCCACGGCTCGGAGACGGTGGAGGAGGAGAAGTTCTGCCACGAGCTGTTCGGCATGGGCCCCACCGACTACTTCGAGTCCACCGGCTGGCTGGGCGAGGACGTGTGGATGGCGCACTGCGTCCACATGAACGACTCCGACATCGCCGCCTTCGCCCGTACGGGAACGGGCGTGGCGCACTGCCCGTCCTCCAACGCCCGCCTGGCCGCGGGCATCGCCCGCGTCCCCGACATGCTGGCGGCCGGCGTCCCGGTCGGCCTCGGTGTGGACGGCACCGCCTCCAACGAGTCCGGCGAACTGCACACCGAACTGCGCAACGCGCTGCTGATCAACCGCCTCGGCGCGCACCGCGAGGCCGCCCTGAATGCCCGTCAGGCGCTGCGCCTGGGTACCTTCGGCGGCGCCCAAGTCCTGGGCCGTACGCGGGAGATCGGCTCCATCGAGACCGGCAAGCTCGCCGACCTGGTGCTGTGGAAGCTGGACGGGCTGGGCCACTCCACCATCGCCGACCCGGTCACCGCGCTCGTCTTCGGCGCCGCCGCGCCGGTCACCCTGTCCCTGGTCAACGGCAGCCCGGTGGTCGAGGACGGCCACCTGACGAACGTGGACGAGGAGACCATCGCCCGCACCGCGCGCGCCGAGGCCCAGCGCCTGGCCCGTATCGCCGCCGAGGGCTGAGCCCCTTCCATGGCGTTACCCAGCAGACTCGGCCGGGAGGGACGGCTCCCGGCCGGGCTTGTGGACCCGAGCGGGGTCCACAAGCGCCGGACCCCGGGGGTGTGGGCACCAACCCACGCCCCCGGGCCGGTACTTGAGCACTCCTGCGCGCCACAAGCGCCGTGTGCGCACCGCCTGCTGCACCCCACGGCAGCACCGCACCACTTGGCACGACCTCCGTGACAGCCTCGTGACACCCCCTCGGTGACACAGAAATCGAAGGAGGCCCGCAGTGGCCGCACCCTCCACACCGAGTGCGCAGGGGGACCGGAAACACCCGGTCGACCAGACCCTTCCACCCCTGAAGATGTTCACCAGCGGCCTGCAGCACGTGGCCGCGATGTACGCGGGCGTGGTGGCCCCGCCGATGATCGTCGGACCGGCCTGCGGGCTGACCCCCGTGGAGACCGCCTTCCTGATGGGCGCCAGCCTCTTCACCGCGGGCATCGCCACCCTCCTGCAGACCATCGGCTTCTGGAAGGTCGGCGCCAAACTCCCCTTCGTCAACGGCGTTTCGTTCGCCGGAGTGACCCCTATGGTGGCCATCGGCAAGGCCGAGAGCCCCGAGAACGCCCTCCCCATCATCTTCGGCGCCGTCATCGTCGCCGGGGTCCTGGGCTTTGTGCTCGCCCCCTATTTCTCCAAGCTCGTACGCTTCTTCCCGCCGGTGGTCACCGGCACCGTCATCACCCTGATCGGCGTCTCGCTGCTCCCGGTGGCCTTCAACTGGTCCCAGGGCGGCAACAGCAAGGCGCCGGACTACGGATCGCTGACCAACATCGGCATGGCGGTGCTGACCTTCGCCATCGTCCTGGTCCTGCGGCGCGTACTGCGCGGCTTCCTGCGGCAGATCTCCATCCTGCTCGGGCTGGTCGCCGGCACCCTGGTCGCCGTGCCCGTCGGCATCACCGACTTCTCCGCGATCACCGAGGCGGACATCGTCGGCTTCCCGACGCCCTTCCACTTCGGCGCCCCGCAGTTCGAGATCGCCGCGATCATCTCCATGTGCATCGTGATGCTGGTGTGCATGACCGAGTCGACCGCCGACATGCTGGCCCTCGGCAAGATCGTGGGGCGGCCCGCGGATGAGCGCACCATCGAGGGCGGACTGCGCGCCGACTGCCTGGGCACCGCCATCAGCCCCGTCTTCAACGGCTTCGCCAACAGCGCCTTCGCCCAGAACATCGGCCTGGTCGCGATGACCAAGGTCCGCAGCCGCTTCGTCGTCGCCACCGGCGGCCTCATACTGATCGTGCTGGGCCTGTGCCCCGTCGCCGCCTCCGTCATCTCCCTGGTCCCGCTGCCCGTCCTCGGCGGCGCGGGCATCGTACTGTTCGGCTCGGTGGCCGCCAGCGGCATCCAGACCCTGGCCTCGGCCGCCATGGAGAAGGGCGAGAACGCGCTGATCGTCGCGGCCTCCATCGGCATCGGCCTGATCCCCATCGCCGCGCCGTCCTTCTACCACCACTTCCCCAAGGACCTGCTGGTCGTCCTGGACTCCGGCATCAGCACCGGCTGCCTGGTGGCCATCGTGCTCAACCTCGCCTTCAACCACCTGGGCCGCGACCGCGGCGAGCCACCGCTGGAGTCGGCGGGCCACCAGCCGGGCAGCGCCCCCGAGCCGACGGCCGCTCCGGCGCACTGACGGGGGCCGGCCGGGCCGGGTGCCCGGCCGGCACCGCGGGCGCGTCAGCCGATGTGGAAGCGCTGCCCGTACACCTTCCAGTCCAGCGGCGGGTTCAGGTCGAGGTTGCGCTTCTTGAGGAAGACCCGCTGGGCGGTGTCCACCCGGCTGGTGTCCTCGTGGGCCTCCTCCTGCTTCATCGCCCACACCCGCGCGTCCAGGAAGGCGTTGAGGTAGGTCACCTCGTCGCCGCCCTGGGCCGGCGGCTTGGCCTTGGCCAGCGCCCGCTGGCGGATGTTGGTGAAGCTGGTGCGATCGCTGCCGTCCCCGTGCATCACGATCGCGTCGTAGTACGCGAACTGGCCCAGCACACCGACCTTGTCGGCCTTGCCCCGCTTGACCGCGGGGTCGAAGTAGACCCGGTCCCGCTCGTCGTTCTGCGCCTGCTGGAAGACGGGGTCCTTGGCGGCCTTCTCCCAGTCCTTGGTGTAGTGGGGGTCCAGGCCCTCGTGCGAGTCGGAGCCGTTGACCTTGCGCAGCGCGGGCAGGTACTTCGCCAGGATGTTGCCGGGCTTGCGCTGGGCGTAGAGCTCCACCAGGTCCAGCATGTCGCCCGTACCGGAGCAGAAGCCGACGATGCCCGCGGTGTAGCCGCGGCCGTCCTTGATGTCCTCGATGTACTTGTACTGGTCCTTCCAGTTCAGGTCGGAGTTCTCGGCGCTGGAGACCAGCTTCATCGCGATCTCCTTCTTCGCCGGGTCGTCGAGCCCGGCCGCGGCGCGCACGGTGCCCGCGGCGGGCTGCGCCGGGGTGTCCTGGGCCGGGGTGTTCTGCGCCGGGGTGTTCTGCGCCGGGGTGTTCTGCGCCGGGGTGGGCTGGGTAGCAACGGCCGTTGCGGGCAGGGCCGTTGCCGGTACGGCGAGCCCGGCCACCACGGTCAGGGCCAGGGCGAGACGGGTGGCGGGCCTGCGTATGGCCGGGCCTTGCGATCGGGCAGGCATGGGTCCTCCAGCTAGGGAGTGGGCCGTGGGGGGTTCCCCAATCGTTAGGAAGCTTTCCTACCAGACGCAAGGGTTGACGTATACCCGTCAGGAGCAGGCAACCGCCTTACGGCACACGGCGTTTGACACTGTGAGGGAGTCCGTGCGGGGGCTCGGACCCCTCGGGGGACAGCAGCCGTGCGCCACAGGGGGACCGGCGGCGGCTTACGGGGGAAGCAGGAAAACGGGGGAACCACCATGCGCCGGCACCATCGTGAGAGCTTCTTCGTCGTCAACGACTGGCGGGTCCTGGAATCCGACGGGGAGCGCACCTCCCGGCGGATCCCGACCGTGGCGGAGCAGCAACTGAGCTTCCGCTTCTCCAGGTTGAGCCGGACCAAGGGCGTACAGATCAGCGCACGGCTGCGGGCCGACCTGGCCCGCGCCATGACCTCGGAGGCCGTCGGCCCCGCCCCGGACTCCGACGCGGACAAGGGCGGCGCCGTCCCGGCCGGTTACACCTACCTCGGCCAGTTCGTCGACCACGACCTGACCATGGACGCCACCCAGGTGGGCCTGGGCGATCCGGTCCCGGTGGAGGATCTCCTCCAGGGCCGCTCGCCGGCCCTCGACCTGGACTCGCTGTACGGCCTGGGGCCCGGCCACTCCAGCAGCCGCCCCTTCTACGAGCACGACGGCCGCCTGAAGGTCGGCGCCACGCTCGGCGTGCCCGTACCGCCGGACGTACCCGCCGCCAACAAGGACCAGGTGGGCTTCGACCTGCCGCGCGCGGGCGTCGGCGGCACCCGGGCCGAGCGGCGCGCGGCGCTCATCCCCGACGCCCGCAACGACGAGAACCTCGCCGTCGGCCAGCTCCACCTGGCGTTCATCCGCTTCCACAACCGGCTGCACCAGGAGCTGGCGCGCCGCGGCGTGCCCGCGCGGCTGCTGTTCCGCGCCACCCGCGAGCAGGTCGTCAAGCACTACCAGTGGATGCTGCGCACGGACTTCCTGCCGCGCATCGTGGACCCCGCGATCGTCGAGGACGTCTTCACCGAAGGCCGCCGCCACGTCCAGCCGGGCGCGGGCGGCCACGCCACCATGCCCATCGAATTCTCCGTCGCCGCCTACCGGCTGGGCCACAGCATGATCCGCGGCGAGTACCAGTGGAACCGCTTCTTCAACTCCCACGGCGGGCCCGGCGGCGCCGCCCGGCTCGGCGCGCTGTTCCGCTTCAGCGGCACCTCGGGCAACCTCTCACCCGGCCCCGACGACCTCGCGGACCTGGACGATGTCCACTCTGGCGACAACCTGCGCCTGCCCGGCAACTGGATCACCGACTACCGCCGGCTGTTCGACTTCGCGGCGGCCGGCCGCCCCGATCTGGCCGTACCCGCCGAGGACTTCAACCTCGCCAAGCGGCTGGACACCCGGCTCGTGGACCCGCTCGCCACGCTCCCCGCGGGCACCTTCGCGGGCCGCGGCCGCCCGGTGGCGCAGCCCATCCACCGCAATCTGGCCTTCCGCAACCTCACCCGCGCCGCGATGGTCGAGCTGGCCACCGGCCCCCAGATGGCCAAGGAGATGGACCTCGAACCGCTCACCGACGCGGAGATCCTGCGCGGCGACGGCAACGGCGCCACGCTGGACGGCCTGACCGCGGACCAGCGCACCGAACTGGCCACCCACACGCCGCTGTGGTTCTACGTACTGCGCGAGGCCGAGGTCAACCCGGCCCGCCCCGGCCGCCTCACCGGCGTCGGCGGCCGGCTCGTCGCCGAGGTCTTCCACCGGGCGATGGAGGGCAGCCTCCACTCCCTCGTGCGCGACCCCCAGTGGCGCCCCTGGCTGCCCTCCCGCCGCCCCGGCGTCTTCACCATGCCCGACCTGCTCCTGTACGCCTTCGAGGGCCGCGCGGACCTGCTCAACCCGATGGGGGAGGGGCCGTTGCTCAATCCGTGACGAGGGGGTCGGGAGGGCCAGGCCTGTCGTCAAAGTCCCGTCTGCCTGGCGGCGTCCGACAGACGGGACTTTGCCGACAGGTCCTAGGCCGTGCCCCCCGGCCGCCAGACATACGGCGTGGTCGTGGCCGACGCCACCAGCCCCAGCCGGTTCAGGATCGGCCGGCTGGTGTCCAGCGCGTCGACCTGTACGTACCGGAAGCCGCGCGCGACGGCCAGCGCGGCCCGGTGCGCGACCAAGGCGCGATACAGGCCCCGGCCGCGCCAGTTGGGGAGCGTGGAGCCGCCCCACAGGGAGGCGAAGTCCGTGCCCGTGTGGAAGCGGACCCAGGCGGCGCAGACCACCTCGTCCGCCAGCGACTCGGCGACGACCACCGTGCACGGGTCGCCGGGCCCCGAGACCCACTCCTGCATGGCGGGCGGCAGCCACCCGGCGTCCTCGCCCCAGACCGTCTCCGACAGCTCACGGATCCGCTCGAAGTCCGCCCGCCCGGTGACCTCGCGCAGCTTCACCCCCTCGGGCAGCGGCGGCTCGGCGCCCGGCTCGGCGGCGACCTCGGCCGCCTCACCGATCATGATGGTCTCGCGCTCGCCGGGGACGAATCCCGCCGCCCGCAGCCGCTCCGGCAGATCGGCGGGGCGGTCGTGCCCGTGGTACTTCCACTCCACCTCCTGTCCCAGGGCGGCGAAGTGATCGCGCTGGGCGGCGATGAAGGCATCCAGCGCGTCCCCCTCCAGGCCGCCCAGATCGCGGTACAGGACGATGCCGCCCTGCCCGCTCAGGCTGTGGCGCACCACGGGCCCGACCCGCTCGACGCCCTCCTGGCCGGGCGCGAAGCCGCGCCCCCGCATCTGTTCGTCGTACGCGATCCGGTACGCGGCGGCCCGCTTCGCCACCTCATCCGCCGACTGCGCCTTGCCGTCATGTGTGGTCATCTGCGTCACCCCACCACAGGCGGCCCCCGGCGGCCAGCGAATTCCGCCGGACGGGGTCGTGCCCTTTGTGAAGGGGCGCGGGGAACCGCGCGACCGGCCACGACGCGCCCGCAGCCCCACCGCTGCCCTTTCCGTCCGCACGCACAGCCCCTTCGAGCGGGCTCGTCGAAGTCCGCGGGCCTCCGGACCCCGTAGGGACGCGGGGCCATGAAGGCATGCGGCGCCGCCGTGCGGGCGCGGCTAGCCCCCACCGGCTCGCGTTGTCACGGTCGGTCTCCACCGGCTCGCGTTGTCACGGTCGGTCTCCACCGGCCCGCGTTGCCGCGGTCGGTCTCCATCGGCCCGCGTTGCCACCACTGCGCTCACCTCGGAGCGCTCAGCCCGCGCGCAGCAGTCCGTCCAGCAGCGCGCGGATGCCCGCCTCCGGTGCGAAGTCTTCCTCGGGGAAGGCGAGTTGGTGCAGGACCAGCCCGTCCAGATAGTCCAGCAGCATCGCGCAGTCCCGCTCCGGCGCGCCGGACCCGAAGCGGGCGATCCACTGCGTACCCCACGCGAGGACCGCCGCCCGCCCCCGGGCCAGCGGCGGACGCAGCTCCGGGCGGGCGGCGGACTCCAGGAAGAGTGCGAAGCGCGCGGCGGTACGGGCCCGGCCCGGCCCCAGCGAGTGGCGTACGAAACGGCCCATGGCGTCGGCCAGTTCACCGGCGTCGGCCGGGGCGGTGCGCTCGGCGAAGGACTCCCAGTCGCGGCGGTCCAGTGTCTGGAGGTGGTCCACGATGCCGTCGATGAGCGCGGCGCGGTTGCGGAAGTAGTTGGAGGTGGTGCCCGAGGGCACCTCCGCCGCGGCGTCGACGGCCTGGTACGTCAGGCGCCGCGCGCCCTCGGCCCCCAGCACCCCGATCGCCGCGTCCAGCACCTGATCCCGCCGCCGTGCCACCGTGCCCGTCCCTTCGCCCCGTTGTGCCGCTCGCCGCCCGTCCAGGTACCGCACTCTCCGGCGGACCGCCCGGCGCCCGAATACTACAAACATAGTACCGTGGGTCCATGAAGCCCACGGCGGTCGTCATCGGCGGCGGCATCGGCGGTCTGGCCACCGCCGCCCTGCTGGGCCGGGGCGGCTGGTCCGTCGACGTCCTCGAACGGTCCGCCGCACTCCCCGCCGCCGGCACCGCGCTGGGCATGTGGCCCTCCGCGCTGCGTGCCCTGGACGCCCTCGGCGTGGGCGCGCAGGTACGCGCCCTGGGGCGGCCGCAGACCGGCGGCGCCTTCCTGCGCCCCGACGGCAGCCGCATCGCCACCCTGGACACCGCGGGCATGGTGCGCCGTACCGGCGACGCCGTCCGCCTCCTGTCCCGCCCCGCGCTGCTGCGCTGTCTGTACGACGCCGTCCCGCCGGGCACCGTCCGCTTCGGCGAACCCGTCGAGGACATCCGCGAGCGGGCCGCCGCGTACGACGTGGCCATCGCCGCCGACGGGATCAACAGCCCGGCTCGCACCGCCCTGTTCGGCCCCGCCCACCGCGCGGTGTACGTGGGCGCCACCTCCTGGCGCGGCACGGTCCCGGGCGGGACCGGAGCCGTCACCGAGACCTGGGGCGAGGGCCTGCGCTTCGGCATCACCCCGCAGGAGGGCGGGCGCACCAACTGGTTCGCCTGCGCCTGGGTGCCCAGCGGGCTCAGCGCGCCCGACGGCGAAGTCGCCGAGCTGCGCACGCGGTTCGGGCACTGGCACGCCGAGGTGCGCGGCGTCCTGGACCGTATCGGCGCCGACGGGCAGGCCACCGTGCTCCGGCACGACCTGTACCGCCTGGCCCCGCCGCTCCCCTCGTACGTCAAGGGCCGTATCGCCCTCATCGGGGACGCCGCCCGCGCCATGACCCCCGACCTCGGGCGCGGCGCCTGCGAGGCGCTGGTGGACGGCGTGACCCTGGCCCGCGCCCTGCTGACCGAGCCCACCGTCCCGGCCGCACTGCACTCCTACGACACCACCCGCCGCCCCACCACCCACAAACTCGCGCGCACCGCACGCCTGATGAACCGCATGGCCCACACCCGCCACCTGACCCCCTTACGCGACGCGGCCCTCCGCGCCGCCCTCACCATGGGCGGCCCACCCACGTAACTCGGGACCCCTGCCTCCCCGCGCCCTCACACGTACCTCCGAGCACTCGGGCTTTCTGCCTGCCCCCAACAGACCGTCACTTCCTGCCCCTCGTACGCCCCGACGCTGCTTGGGGCGCCGCCGCGCCCCTCGTCCTGGCGGGGGCGCGCTCCGGCGGACCGTCGCCACCTGCACCTCGTACGTCTCGATGCTGCTCCGGACGTCGCCGTGCCCCGCCTGTCCCGGTGGGCGGGGCGCTCCGGCGGACCGTCGCCACCTGCACCTCGTACGTCTCGACGTTGCTCCGGGGATCGCCAAGCCCCGCCCGTCCCGGTGCGCGGCCGTTCTCCGACGACCCGTCACCTCCCGCACCCCGTATGCCCCGACGCTGCCCAGCCCCTCGGTCCGCCCGTCGTGTTCTCGCGAGTCGCGACCCCGTCCGGTCCGGGCCGGGCCTCCCTCCCCCTCCGCCCCGCTTGCCGAAGCGTGCCCTGATTTGCCCTATATGCTGCATGATCGTCACGAGGCAACCGGCATGTCGACAGCGAACAGATCGACAGCAAACAAATCAACAGCAACAGCAACAGCAAGAGCAACCGCTGTAGCGGCGGCGGCACACGGCACGGAAAGGGGTTCCGCGGTGGACCTGGCAGTCAACGGCCCGGCGGGCGGCGGCGCGGGAGCGGGCGACGAGGGCGGCAACAGCGCGGGCGGCGACGGGCTCGCGGCCACGGTCGACGCGCTGATGGACGGCCTGTGCGCCGACCTCAGGCGCCTGGCGGCGATCCCCTCGATCGCCTTCCCCGGCTTCCCGCCCGAGCCTGTCCTCGCCGCCCGCGACGCGGTCGTCGAACTCCTGCGGGACGCCGGTGTCGAGCAGATCGGCGAACTCGCCCTCCCCGACACGGCCCCCATCATCACCGGCGAGATCCCGCCCCCGCACCCGGGCGCCCCCACCGTCCTCCTCTACGCCCACTACGACGTCCAGCCGCCCGGCGACGAGGCGCTGTGGGCCTCCCCGCCCTTCGAGCCCACCGACTTCCAGGACCCGGAGTACGGACCGGCCATCCGCGCCCGCGGCATCGCCGACGACAAGTCCAACCTCCTGGTCCACATCGGCGCCCTGCGCGCGTACCGGGGCCGCCCGCCGGTCGGCATCAAGATCGTCTTCGAGGGGCAGGAGGAGTACGGCAGCGCCTTCGACGACTACCCGCCCACCGACCCCGACCGCTTCGCCTGCGACGCGATGGTCATCGCCGACACCGGCAACATCCGCCCCGGCACCCCCACCCTCACCACCGCCCTGCGCGGCGCCGCCGAACTGACCGTCGAGGTCCGCACTCTGGACGCCGCCGTGCACAGCGGCGAGTACGGCGGCGCCGCCCCCGACGCGCTGCTCGCCCTCCTCAAGGCCCTGGCCACCCTCCACGACGTCCACGGCGACGTCGCCGTCGAGGGCCTGCGCCGCGAGCCGTGGGAGGGAACCACCTTCACCGACCAGGAGTTCAGGGAGCTGGCCGGGGTCCGCCCCGGCATGCCGCTGATCGGCTCCGGCGGCCTGGGCGAGCGCCTGTGGAGCGGCCCGGCCATCACCGTCATCGGCCTGGACGCGCCCTCCGTCGAGCACGCCGCCTCTGCCGTCGTCCCCTGGGCCCGCGCCAAACTCAACCTGCGCGTACACCCCCAACAGGACCCGGGCGAGGCCCTGTCCGCGCTCGTGGCCCACCTGGAGAAGCTGCGTCCGTACGGCATCGCGCTGACCGTCACCCCCGGCGACGCGGGCCCCGGCTTCGAGGCGGACACCGGCGGCCCGGCCTACCGCGCGGCCCGTACCGCCCTGCGCAGAGCCTGGGGCGCCGAGCCCGCGCACGCCGCCACCGGCGGCTCCATCCCCCTGGTCAACGGCCTGGCCAGGGCCGTACCGGGCGCCGAGATCCTCCTCTTCGGCGCCGAGGACAACCTCTGCAACCTGCACGGCCCCAACGAACGCGTGCTGCTGTCCGAACTGCGCGCCGCGGTCCTGGCCGAGGCCGCCTTCCTGCACGAGTACGCCGCCGCCCACCGCCCCGGAGGCACCTCATGACGGACCAGCAGACCGACGCCGAACCCCAAGCCCCTTCCCCCAAGGGCAAGTTCACCTTCCCCAGCGCGCTGACCGTCCTGGCCCTGGTCACCCTCGCCGTCTGGGTCCTGGCCTTCGTCATCCCCGCCGGCTCCTACGACCGCGACGGCTCCGGCACCCCCATCCAGGGCACCTACCACCGCGAGGAGTCCTCCCGCTCCTTCCTGGACCGCCTCAACGACCTCTTCCTCTCCCCGGTCAACGGCCTGTACGGAGTCCAGGACGCCAAGACAGGGCAGGTCGGCCCGACGCTCAGCGGCGAGCTCTACGGCAGCGCGGGCGTCTTCCTGTTCGTCCTGGCCATCGGCGCGTTCATCACCGTCGTCTTCTCCACCGGCGCCCTGGACCGCGGCATCGGCCGCCTCGCCCACCGCCTCCGCGACCGCGGCGCGCTGCTGATCATCGGCATCATGGCCGTCTTCTCCCTCCTGGGCACCGTGGAGGGCTTCGCCGAGGAGACGCTCGGCTTCTACGGCCTGGTCGTCCCCCTCATGCTCGCGCTCGGCTACGACCGCATGGTCGCCACCGCCGCCATCATCCTCGGCGCCGGCATCGGCGTCCTGTGCTCCACCGTCAACCCCTTCGCCACCGGCGTCGCCTCCTCGGCGGCCGAGGTCTCCCTCGGCGACGGCATCGTGCTGCGGGTGGCGATGTGGCTGGTCCTGACCGCCGTCACCATCGCCTACGTCGTCCGCTACGGCCGCCGCGTCCAGGCGGACCCCGACCGCTCCCTGGTCGGCTTCCTCCCCGGCGACCGAGACCACGCCCGCTCCCGCGAGGACGCCGCCGAACCGCCGCCGCTCACCGGCCTGCACAAGGCGGTCCTGGTGACCGTCGCCCTGGTCTTCACCTTCATGATCTTCTCGGTCATCCCCTGGTCGAGCGCCCTGACCGGCGACAGCGACGCCGCCCCGTACGCCTTCGAACTGGACTGGTCCTTCCCGCAGTTGGCCGCCATGTTCCTCGTCGCAGCCGTCCTGGTCGGCGTCATCGCGCGGATGAACGAACGCACACTCAGCGCCACCTTCGTCCAAGGCGTGGCCGACTTCATCTCCCCGGCCCTGGTCATCGTCCTCGCCCGCGGCGTCACCACGATCATGAACAACTCCAAGATCACTGACACCGTTCTGCACTCCATCGAAGGCGTCGTCTCGGGCACCCCCTCCGCCCTCTTCGGCATCATGGTCTTCCTCGTCAACCTCCCCCTCGCCTTCCTCATCCCTTCCACCTCGGGCCACGCCACCCTCGCCATGCCCATCCTGGCCCCCCTCGCCGACTTCGCGGGCGTCTCCCGCGCCGTCGTCGTCACCGCCTGGCAGGCCGCCAGCGGCTGGATGAACCTCTGGGTCCCCACCACCGCCGTCATCATGGGCGGCGTCTCCCTGGCCAAGGTCGGCTACAACACCTACCTCCGCTTCGCCTGGCCCCTCCTGACCATCCTCTTCACCCTCATCTGCGCCTTCGTGGCCCTGGGGGCGGTTCTCACCTAGCCCGCGAGAATGGGAGAGGGGCCTTGAGACCCTGGCAGCCGTGGTCAACGGAGCCCGGCCCGTGGCGGAACAGCGGCCGCTGCGACATCAGCCGGAATGCTGCGGCCACGCTGTGACCCGAGCGGGACGGGCGCTCAGGCCACGGGCTGCCGTGCGCTGGTCCCGTGGACCAACTGGCGCAGCTTCGCGCGGGTCTCGGCGTCCGTGGAGTAGATCACCGTACCGACCATGCCGCGCGTCAGCAGCACCTTGTACGTGTTGCGGATCAGCCGGTCCACGTCGGCGTCCGGGGTGGACTTCTTGAACACCGGATCCTTGGATGCCGTGCGGTCGGTGACCCAGCGATCGTCGCGCCACACGAGGTCGGGCCCGAGGATCACGCCGCTCCAGTCGTACTCGAACCCCTGGGCGGTGTAGACGCAGCCGACCTGCCCGAACCCCGCCGGGTCGGTTGCCCACAGCGCGGCCGGGGGCGCGCCGGCCACCGCGCGTTCGCCGTATACGTTCCACGGCCGGGCCCAGTCGCCGATCACGACGTCAGCCGGGAGCGCCTGCCCGGACGGGACCTTCGTCGTCCACGTCCAGCAGTAGCCGGCGGACATCCGTGCGCCGTATCCCTCGTTGCGGCGTGCGAGAAGGAACTCCTCCAATTCCTCGGGGCTGTCGACCACTTCCAGGCCGACCTTCCCGTCGGGTTCCCACACGACCTCCCCGCCGGGTTCGAGGCCGAGCAGCCGGACCACCCAGCGCAGAAACGCATCACTGCCTCCGCAGCGGAACTGGCTGTCCAGCGGCACGACACGGCAACTGAGCCCCTTGGCCGAGGCGGCGGCCTTGATCTCCTCGACGGTTCCCATTTCCCCCGGCCGCACCACCTGATGCTCATCGAGGAGGAAGACGGGTACCCGAGCGGCATCGATGAGTTCCTCGACCTGCGCTTTCTCGGTGCGCTGATTGGCAGGGGTGTAGCGATTGGCCGACGTTCTACGAATGCGATGGGCCTCGTCGCAGATCAGCACGTCGAGGGCATTCTTCTCCGCCACCATGAAGCTGTTGAAGTACTTGAAGAGATCCTGGACTTCACGCTTTCGCGCCCCGGCCACCTTGCGCATCGTCTTGGTGAAGGCGCTGGATCCGGTCGCGTGCAGTGCGGGGACGCCGCGTCGGTAGAGCTCCCCCAGCAGCGACAGCGCGATGACGCTCTTGCCGGTGCCCGGACCGCCGGTGACCACCACCACTTCCTTGTGATCGGCCTCCTTCGCCTTCCGGACCGCCGTCAGAACCACTTCGTACGCCACCCGCTGTTCGTCCAGCAGCACGAACTGCTCCCGCTCGCGCACCTCCTGAGCCGCCAAAGAGATGAGCTGCTTGGACGGCCGTACCTTCCCCGCCAGCAGCGCATCGGCAGCAGCCGCGCCCGGTGCCGGAGCCAGCCGAGAAGCGAGAAAGTCGATGAACTCCCCGCGGCGTTCCCCGCTGAAGAGCCGTCCACGGGCATCCTGTGCCACCTCGTACAGCCCGCCGATACCGAACTCCGTCGCATTGTGCAGATAGGCGACTCCGGCGATGCGGTCCGCGTGCCCGTCCAGAGCACCGTTGAAGGACAGGAGGTAGTCGCAGTACCCGCGCACCTGCTCGATGGGATTGAGCACAGGCCGGGTGTACGCGTCCACGCGGCACAGCAGAGGCTCACCGTCCTCCGGCTCCGCCTGGCTCCACTGCTTCAGCTCCACGACGATGTACGACGGTTCGCCCGTCGTGGGGTGCACACCCGCGAGCACGGCATCCGCCCGCTTGCTGTTGAGCGGCAGCCCGTACTCCAGCATCACCTCGACCTGCCCCAGCCCGGCATCCCCCAGCGCGTTGACCAGCGCCGGAATGCTGCGCTCCCAGGACCGCACCTCCGAGGCACCCGGCTTGTGGCCGTGCACGTGCACGAACTGCTCCGTGAGTCGGAAATACAGGGAGCCGGACAGAATCTCGGCAGCGACCGCTGACACGGAATCACGGAACAGCAAGGAATGCCCCCAGGCAGCACGAAGTAACTCGTGCGGGTGGGGGCATGTCCTTCGAGACTCCGCTGGCGCGGAGCGGAAGCCCGGCGGGCCGCAGTGACGATCAGTCGAATTCTATCGCGAGCTGTTCCGAGACGGCCTGTTCCTTCTCCGTGGGCGGGGGAGCGGGCTTCCGCTTCCTCTTCGGCCTGGCCAGCGGGGAGTCGGCGACCGTTCCGGAAATCAGTCCACGCAGAGCGTTCCGGGTCAGGGTGTCCTGTGAGTACACGACGATGCCGCGCCGGGCTCGGGTCAGCAGTACGTGGTAGGCGTGCCGAATCAGCCGGTTCACCTGCTCGTCGCTCACGGTCGAGACCTTGAGTTTTCCGTCGAAGGTCTTGGTGCGGTCGGTGATGAATCCGCCGTCACGCCACACCAGGTCGGGTCCGATGATGACGCCTGCCCAGTCGAACTCGAAGTTCTGCGCGGTATAGATACAGCCGATCTGTCCGAAACCGCGTGGGTCGGTCGCCCACTGGCTCGTCTCGGGCACATCGTCGACCTGAACCCCCTCCTTAGCGTTCCACGGGCGGTGCCAGTCGCCGATCTGGACCTCTACCAGCAACTCGCCGTTCTTGGGCGTCTTCCACTCCCAGCAGAAGCCGGCCGTCATGCGCGCCTGGGCGCTCTCCTCGCGTATCCGCTGCTCGAGGAACGTCTCCATTTCTTCGGGGCTCTCCGCCAGCCGCACATCGAACCGACCGTCAGGTACCCACACTGGCGCATCGGTTGTCCTGAGGCTGAGCAACTGTGTCACCCACTCACGGAAGGCGACGCTGCCCTCGGCGCGGAACATCCCCGGCAGCTCGATGACCTCAGTGGTGCACCCGCATGCCTCGGCACGCTCCTTGAGATACGCCACCGTCCCCACTTCGTCCGGGCGCAACGACTGCCAGTCGTCCAGCAGGAAGACGGGCACCTCGGCGGCGTGGATGAGTTCGTCGGCCTGAGGGCGGTCGAGTTCCTTGACCCACCGCTTGACGTCTCGCCCGTCGGATCTGCGGCGCACCCGATGGGCTTCGTCACAAATGAGCACTTCCAGGGAGTTTTCCTCAAGGTGGCCGAACTGCTGGAAGTACCGGTAGTCCTTGCGGGCCTGCCTTTCCATGGTGCCCTTGTTCCCGCGCCGAGCGGCTGCGACGGCGGCACGGCGCAGGTTGCTGGTGAACGAGCGGGAGCCGCTGGCGTGCACAACATTGCGCCCTTCCTGCTTCAGCACCCGCAGCAGTTCCACGGCGACAGCGGTCTTGCCGCTGCCCGGTCCGCCCTGGATGATGACGACCTTCTTGCGGCTGCTCCCGGCGTCACCGGCGAGAACCTTCTGGTAGACCTCCTGGAAGGCGATCTCCTGTTCCTTTTGGAGAGCGAAGACCGGGTGCGCACTGCCGACACGGCTGAAAGCCTCGCTGGAGGAGGGTGTTTGGTACTCCTGTGCCTGGCACAGCACATCCGCGGCGCGACTCCCCGACGCCCCCGCCTCCAGACGCGTGGTGAGGAAGCCTCTGAACAGATCGAGCTGGTCCCGGGTGTACAGGCGTCCGTGTCGGCAGGGCTTCAGGTCGAAGAGCGAGGCGACCTCGCGGCGGGCGTTGTGCAGCAGTGCGACACCGGCGATCCGGTCGGCGTGCCCGTTCAGCGGGGCAAGATGCTGTACCAGGTATTCGCAGTATCGCTGCACCTGTCGCACCGGATGGAGTTTGGGTTTGTCGTAGCCGGCATCCACCGCGATCGGATTGGTCGGTGAGACCACGGCCTTGCGCCACTGCTTGAGTTCCACGACGACGTACGAAAGGTCCTTGGTCTGCGGATGCCGTCCGGCCAGGATCACATCCGCGTCACCCGCCATTCCCGGCGTGGAGTACTCGATCAGTACTTCCACCTCGCCCAGACCACAGGTGAGGAGCGCCTCTATGACGTCCGGGAGACTGTTCTCCCACGACGCGATCAGTCCTTTACCAGGTTGCTTCTTGGCGGGGTGGGACTGGACGTATTCATTGACCAGACGCTCGGTGAGCGGCAGCTGATCGCGTCCTACGGGCTTGATGAGCGGGCCCAGTTCGGCGGCCGTCTTGCGAAGTAACAAGGAATTCCCCACAGGCACGACAGATTTCGTGCGGGTGGGGGCATGTCCCGTGGGGAAGCCCGGCGGGCCGCGATGACTGCTTCGTACACTAGCCCGCCGCGACCTCGAACGCAGCGGGCCCAACGCATCAGGAAGGCATGAGCCGGCTGCGCACGAAGAAATTGGCGGGTCCCCAGGACCCGCCACCCGACGGCATCAGCCGAAGAGGCGAACCGCTACGTGCACCAAGCCCCGCACCACGTCGGAGCCAAGGCTGACGGCCAGACCGACAGCGATGTCCCGGATCCAGGTGCGGCGCGGGGGCGTGTACTCGACGGGGCTCATGCCAGGCATCTCCTTGAGGAGTCGGAATGGCAGGGAATTCCCCACCGGGAGTCCGCCCTCACGAAGGTGAGGCCACCATGTGGCATGGATCCACCAGTCCGAAAACCCGCGACTCGTACACCCTCTGGGGGAGGGCGCGCGGCGCGCCTCAACGCTATCGGACAAGTGAATGGCGGCAAAACGGATTTGCCTGTACGGCCGGATATGAGCCTTTGGCTCGATCCGTACGCCTGGTGCCCGTCGATGCGGCCGATATATCGAACGGCAAGGCCCGGCCCCGCCTAGAGTTGCCCCGTGGGTGATGAGGTGCGCAACAGTGTGGGTGGGCGGGCCCGGGTGGGGCAGTTGGTGCAGGTTGGGCAGGTGGGGGAGCTGAATGTGTATGGGGGTGGGGAGGAGGTGGTGGTGCCGTGGCAGGTGCCGCCGGAGGTGGGGCACTTCGAGGATCGGGAGGAGGAGCAGGCGCGGGTGTTCCGGGCCGCCCGGGAGTGGGCGGGGCGGGACGGGCCGTTGGTGGTCGCGCTCAGCGGGCTGGGCGGGGTGGGGAAGACGGCGCTGGGGTTCCGGCTGGCCAGGGCTCTGGAGGAGCGCTGCCCCGACGGGGTGCTGTACGTCGATCTGGATGATGTGCGGCGGGACGGGGGAGTCGAAGTCGCCGAGGTGCTGGGGGAGTTATTGCGGGGGCTCGGGGTCGGTCCGGAGTGGGTGGCGGCGTCGTTCGCCGGGCGCAGCAGACAGTACTGGGACCGGACGCGGGGCCGACGGCTGGTGGTCGTGCTCGACAATGTGCGGTACGGGGCGGAGGCCGTGCCGCTGCTGCCCGCCTCGGCCGGAAGCGTGGCGATCGTCGCCGGGCAGGGGCGGCTGTACGACCTGGAGGACGGCGCCGTCGTAGAAGTCCCGCTGGCCCCGCTCGCGCAGGAGCACGCCGTACGGCTGCTGGCACGCATCGTGGACGACTCCCGGCCGGACGCCGAGCCCGAGGCGCTGGCGGAACTCGCCCGGATCTGCGCAGGGTTGCCCGCGGCACTGAGGGTCGCCGGCCAATGGGTGCGCAGGCACCGGCGGCGCGACATGGCCCGGCTGGTCGGCCAACTCGCCGTCGAGCTGCGCGAGAAGGGGGTGCCGGGTATCGAGGCGGTATGGGACGCGGCGTACGAGGACCTCGGCGGGGAGGCCCGCAGGCTGTACCGGCTGCTCGCGGTGCACCCGGGCCCGGACGTCGCGCCCCCGGGCGCCGCCGCGCTGCTCGGGGACGGGCGGGAGGCGGCCGAGGACGCGCTGGAGGAGCTGGAGAACGCCGGACTGCTGGAGCCGGGTGGGGGCGAAGGCGGCCAATGGCGGGCGCGGATGCACGCGTTGGTACGCGGGCATGCGGCGCGGCGGGCCAGGGCCGAGGGCGCGGAAGGGGAGGCGGCGCAGGCGCGGCAGCGGATCGTGCGCTGGTACCGGAGGCAGGCGCAGCGCGCGGACGTGCTGGCGGCCGGGGAGCGGATGACCTTCGCCGGGCCGGTGCCCGCCGTACCAGGCGTCGAGGACGTCGCGTTCGAGGGGAAGGGCGAGGCGCTGCGATGGCTTGAGGCCGAGCGGCACGCCCTGTACGCCTGCGTACGGATCGCTTATGAGGAGGAGCTGGACGGCGACGCCTGGGGCCTGTGCGAGCCGCTGTGGACACATATGCTCGATCACCCGCGCCCGGCCGAGGCCATCGACGCCTTCCGCGCGGGACGGGATGCCGCACAGCGCGCCGAGCACCTGCCCGCCACGGTCCGCATGCGCTGCCAGCTCGCCCGGCCGCTGTGGGAGCAGGGACGCCACGAGGAGGCGGAGCGGGAGCTGGTGGCGGCGGTACGCGCCACGGAGCTGCTCGGGGGCGCGCCGCAGGAGCGCAAACTGCGCGCCTCGGCCCTGGAATTCCGCGGCAAGCTGTGCACGGTACGCGGTCAATGGGCCGCCGCCGTACCAGACTTCGAGGAGTCCCGGCGCATCCACGGCGAGATCGGCAACGCGTACGGGGTGCTGCTGCTGACGTATCTGCTGGGGCAGGCGCACGCCGCGCTCGGCGAACTCGACCACGCGGTGGCCGAGTTGGAGGCGGCGCATGCGATGGCCGGGGAGCAGGGGCGCGAGCGTATGACCGCGCGCAGCGGATTCGAGCTGGGGCAGGTGCTGCGGCGCACGGGCCGTCCGGATGAGGCGGCGCGGCTGTACGAGGCCGCTCTCGCCGGGGCGCGCCGCCGGGGATCCACGTTCGACGAGGTGCGCGTGCTGGAAGCCCTCGCCGAAGTGTCCGAGGCCACGGACGGCGAGACGGCGGCCGCCTGTCGCGAGGCGGCCCGCGCGATCCGGGAGCGGGAGGGCGGGGGCCGGGAGGAGGATCTTTCGGAAGGGCGCGCCTAGCGGCCGGGGTTGCCGGGTGTGGCGCTCGTGAGGTCGCAGGCCGGTGGGGGTGGTCGCGCAGTTTGCCGGGTTCCTGAGTCCGGCTCAGAGCTCGTGGGAGGCCTCGGCGGCCGTGCTGGGGGTGAGGTGGATGCGGTAAGTGCGGTGGCCCAGGGTGCAGTTGAGGGTGTGGGGCGGGGTGGGGGTGGTGGAGAGGCGGGCGTGCAGGGCGGAGAGGGCGGCGGACGGATCGGGGCGGAAGACGCGGCCGGAGTCCTCGTGGGGTTCGATGCGGGCCGTCAGGAGAGGGGTGTCGAGGCGGCGCAGTACGCACACGGTGGGGGAGAGGATCGCGGCGGCGGTGCGGCAGCCGGGGTAGGTGGCGAGGGCGTGGGCAGTCCAGCCCGCGGCGGTCCATGCGGCGGTGCCGGGTTCGGCGCGGGCGCGGCGGAAGAGGAGTGCGGCGCTGTGGGTGTGGCGGATCGCGGCCGCGTTCTCCTCGGCCGCCATGTGGTGAGCGGGAGTGCTCACGTGGGCCGGGTGGCGGTCGATGCGGATGTGGTCGTCGTCCATGTGGGCGCGTACGGCGAAGGCGGTGAGGTGGTCCGCAGGCCGACGCGGCGGCGGGAGGAGGCGGGGCTCGACGGGCGTGCCGGGTGGGGTGAGGCCGAGGTGTGCGTACAGCTCCTCGCGCAGGCGGTGCAGCGCGCGCCCCTGCTCGGCGAAGGCGGGCTCGGCGAGGGCGCGGGTGGCGCCCGGACGGTGCGTGGTCAGGGCGCCGTCGAGGGCTCGCTCGACAGCCCTGCCGATGGCGCTCTGGCTGTCGCTGTCGAGGGCCGTCTCGAAGGCGGTGGGATCGGGCAACTGCGGTATCGAGGACAGGAGTTGGGACATCGGAGAGCCGGGTAGAAGTTCGTCTCCGCCGTCGCGCGCGGCCAGCAGGGGGCGGTCCAGAGCGGCTGCGTACAGGGCCGTCGAGCCGTGGTCGGTGATGACGGCGTCGGCGGCGACGAGGAGTGCGGCCCATTCCTCGTACGGGCGCGTCAGGA
Organism: Streptomyces sp. UF-297; assembly: GCF_058245575.1. Lineage (NCBI taxonomy): Bacteria > Bacillati > Actinomycetota > Actinomycetes > Kitasatosporales > Streptomycetaceae > Streptomyces > Streptomyces sp. UF-297. The sequence goes on from NZ_JBSIBZ010000003.1 coordinate 130,998, forward strand.
GCATGCCGGACGCGAGGGCCGGGGCGAGGCGTTCGCGCAGCTCGTGGCGGCCTGCCGCACTGTGCTCGTTGGGGTGCAGGATCAGCGCCAACTGGTAGGAGTCCAGGGGGAGATGGGCTGCCAGGTGGGCGGGGAGTGAAGGGTGCCGGGCGAGCAGGGACTGCGGGCCCCAGGTGGAGGTGAGGGCGATCAGCCGGCGGTCGCCGGTGTCGAGCGCGGCGCGGTAGCTCTCGCGCCGGCCGCGGGAGGCCAGCAGCCGGTCCAGGGTGGGGTCGCCCACGACGACGGCGTGTTGGGCGGCCGGCGGGCACAGCGCGGCGAGCCGTGCGACCTGGCTGGGGTGGGCGAGGGCGTAGAGGGAGGCCAGGGCGCGGCCGTCGCGCAGCAGGTGGGCGGGGTCCAGGCCGGAGGCGGAGTCGTCCGAACCCTCCCCTGCGACCGTCTTGTTGAAGCCCGCCCCGTGCGGCAGCAGGGCGAGGGGGCCGCGGAGCCGGTGCAGTTCGCCCTTGGGGCTGGCCGCGAGAGTGAGGTCGTACGCCGTGCCGCGGGCCTGCTGCCAGGGCACCACGCGAGCCCCCGCCGAGTCCAGCGCGGCGAGCGCCTCGGCGCCGAACTCGGAGCCGGGTACGAGGGTGAAGCTGCGGCGTATGCGCTCGTCACCGGCGAAGACGGGGAGGGTGTCCAGGAGCCGGTGCAGGGCCACAGCCGAACGGGGCGCGAACAACACCGTCTTGACGGCCGCCCGACTGCCCCGCCCGGACCTCCGGCCCGCTGCCCGCTGCCCGCTGCCCGCTGCCCGCTGCCCGCTGCCCGCTACGTCAGTTTCGATCCTAGTTTGCGGCGAGTTCGCGCGTATAGCACTTTCGTCATTTGGTGCGAACTTCTGCGGGGGGATCGACGGCATGGCCGAGATCGTACTCGGCGGCCCGGCAAGGTGCTGGTGAGGCTTCGCCCCGATCTGTGCGTTCGTGGTGCTGGGGCGGTTCTCACCCGGCGCCATCGCCTGCTGGGTCCGGGTGCGGCGATCGCGTGGGTGCTGTCCGGTTCCACTGGGGCGTGCCGTTCTCTTGAAGCGGGCCGCAGCGGTGTGCCATACAGGTCTGGACCATTGCTGTCAGCCGGAGGTCGCGACATGAAATGCCCCGCCCCTGTAGCCGCTTCGGCCTCCGCCGTCACGCTGCTCTCCCTGCTGCTCGCCGGGTGTGCGGGCGAAGCGGGCGACACCGAGGGTCCTTCGAGACCCACCGGGGTCACCGCGCAGTCCGGCAGCTCGTCCACCGTGCATGTGATGTGGAGTGCGGCCACCGACAACCGGGGTGTCACCGGCTACGAGGTGTACGAGAAGGACAAGGTCGTGAAGAAGGCGGCGGGCGGCACCCTCATGGTCGATATCGTGGGCCTGCGGCCCGGCTCCTCATACACCTTCACCGTGCGCGCCCTCGACGCAGCAGGCAACCGCTCCGTGGCGAGCGCGGCCGTCTCCGCCACCACGCTGCGCGCCGTCGGAGAGGACCGTCGGCCGCCCTCCACGCCGCAGGAGCTGACCGGGCGGGCGGACAAGGCGAAGGCCGGTGTCACCCTGCAGTGGCGCCGGTCCACCGACAACCAGGCCGTGACCGCGTACGACATCTACCAGGCCGGCTCCCGGATCCACACCGTCTCCGGCGCCCAGAGCGGCGCATACCTCGCAGGGCTGCGGCCCGGCACGATCTACTCCTTCACCGTGCGCGCCCGCGACGCGGCCGACAACTCCTCGCCGCACAGTGCCGTCCTCGACCTGACCACAGCCATCGCGCCGGGAGCCGGCCCGAACACCGCACCCACCGGCCTGACCGCGACGGCCCGCTCCAAGGGCGGCGCCCGCAGCATCGAGCTGTCCTGGCAGCCGCCGGAGCTGGGCGCCCCGGTCAAGGAGCATCAGCTGTATCTGAACGGGAAGTTCGCCACCACGATCGTCTGGGGCGCCGAACCTCCCTCCGGCCGCGCGACGTACACCTTCACCGTCCTCGACGCCCCAGGCACCCGCCACTCCCTGAAGATCCGCGCAAAGCTCCCCGACGGTACCTGGGGAGACTTCTCGGCACAGCGCACCGTGGTGATCCGTTAGGCGCCGACCAGCGCCCCTGCCGGTCACCGGCCAGCTCATGCAGCTTGGCATCCGGGTTGGTACCGCAGCAGTGCCCGCGCTGGCGCCCCCGATGCCGTGGCGTGCCGGGGGCGCCAGCGGGCGCAGGGGTGGAGCGCGTCTCAGCCCGTCAGTTGCTCGTAGGCCGGCAGGGTCAGGAAGTCGGCGTAGTCGGTGTCGAGGGAGACCTTGAGGAGGAGGTCGTGGGCCTGCTGCCAGTTGCCGGTGGCGAAGGCGTCGGGGCCGATCTCCTCGCGGATGGCGGTCAGTTCCTCGGCGGCGACCTTGCGGGCCAGCTCCGGTGTGGCGCGCTCGCCGTTCTCGAAGACGACGCCGGCGTTGATCCACTGCCAGATCTGGGAGCGGGAGATCTCGGCGGTGGCGGCGTCCTCCATCAGGTTGAAGATGGCGACGGCGCCCAGGCCCCGCAGCCAGGCCTCGATGTAGCGGATGCCGACCTGGACGGCGTTGCGCAGGCCTTCGTAGGTGGGCTTGGCGTCCAGGGAGTCGATGGCGATGAGGTCACCGGCTGCCACGGAGACGTCTTCGCGGAGCCGGTCCTTCTGGTTCGGCCGCTCGCCCAGCACCGCGTCGAAGGAGGCCATGGCGATCGGGACGAGGTCGGGGTGGGCGACCCAGGAGCCGTCGAAGCCGTCGCCGGCCTCGCGGTCCTTGTCGGCCTTGACCTTCTCGAAGGCGACCTTGTTGACCTCGGCGTCGCGCCGGGAGGGGATGAAGGCCGCCATGCCGCCGATGGCGTGTGCGCCGCGCTTGTGGCAGGTGCGGACCAGGAGTTCGGTGTAGGCGCGCATGAAGGGGGCCGTCATGGTGACCGCGTTGCGGTCGGGGAGGACGAACTTGGCGCCGCCGTCACGGAAGTTCTTGACGATGGAGAAGAGGTAGTCCCAGCGGCCGGCGTTCAGGCCCGAGGCGTGGTCGCGCAGCTCGTAGAGGATCTCCTCCATCTCGTACGCGGCGGTGATGGTCTCGATCAGGACGGTGGCGCGGATGGTGCCCTGGGGGATGCCGACGTAGTCCTGGGCGAAGACGAAGATCTCGTTCCAGAGGCGGGCCTCCAGGTACGACTCCGTCTTGGGCAGGTAGAAGTACGGGCCCTTGCCGAGGTCCAGCAGGCGCTGGGCGTTGTGGAAGAAGTACAGGCCGAAGTCGACCAGGGCGCCGGGCACGGGCTGCCCGTCGAGCTGGAGGTGGCGCTCGTCGAGGTGCCAGCCGCGCGGCCGGGTCACGACCGTGGCCAGCTCGGCGGCGTCCTTGAGGGCGTAGGACTTGCCCGTGCTCTCGTCGGTGAAGTCGATCCTGCGCTGGTAGGCGTCGATCAGGTTGAGCTGGCCCAGGACGACGTTCTCCCAGGTCGGTGCGGAGGCGTCCTCGAAGTCCGCGAGCCAGACCTTGGCGCCGGAGTTGAGGGCGTTGATGGTCATCTTGCGGTCGGTGGGGCCGGTGATCTCCACCCGCCGGTCCTCCAGTGCCGCGGGGGCCGGGGCCACCCGCCAGCTGTCGTCCGCGCGGACGGCCGCGGTCTCCGGGAGGAAGTCCAGCGAGCTGGTGCGGGCGATCTCGGCGCGGCGCTCGGCGCGGCGGGCCAGCAGCTCGTTGCGGCGGGGCGTGAAGCGGCGGTGGAGTTCGGCCACGAAGGCGAGGGCCGCTTCGGTGAGGACCTCGTCCTGACGGGGCAGGGGCCGGGCGTCGACGATGGCCAGCGGGGACGGCGCTGGTGCGGACATGGGCTGTCACTCCATTCAGCGGCGGTGCCTGGCGGCCGCCGGGACACACGGTGCGGCACGGGGTGCCGCCGGTTCCGGGATGCGGTCGCGGGCGCCGTCTGGGGTTCAGGACGCTTCTGACCAGTGGAGAGTAGTTTCCTTATCGCGGAAGTTCAATGGTTTGTTGACATCGAGATTCTCTTCGTCGACACAAGCGGTGATCGAATGACGCGCAGTGCCATCCGGGGGCGCACCCTGATGTCTCCCCGCTGCCGTCCCGTTCCGCACGGGTGCTCACCGCTCCAGGCGGAAGAGGTCCTCGGGGGTGTCGATGTCGTACGGCTCGGCCACGTCCGCGCACTCCACCAAGGCCAGCTCCGCCGCGTGCCGCGCCAGGTAGGCGCGCGCCCCGCGGTCCCCCTCGGAGTCGGCCGCGACCGCCGCCCAGTGCCCGGCGCCGAAGAGCACCGGATGCCCGCGCCCGCCCCCGTACGCCGCCGCTGCCAGCTCCGCCCCGCCCCCGTACGCGGCCACCAGGCGGGCGACGGCCGCCGGGCCGATGCCGGGCTGGTCCACCAGGCAGACCACCGCCGCGCCGGCCCCCGAACCGGCCAGTGACGCCAGCCCCGCCCGCAGCGAAGTGCCCATGCCCCGCGCCCAGTCGGAGTTCTCGGTCACCTCGTACGCCGACAGGTCGGCCCGCTGCCGTACGTCTCCTGCGGCGGCGCCGAGCACGATGTGCACCGGGCCGCAGCCGCCCTCGCGCAGCACCCGCGCCGCGTGCTCCACCAGCGGGCGGCCGCGGAACTCCAGCAGGGCCTTGGGGCGCCCGCCCAGCCGCCGCCCGCCGCCGGCGGCCAGCAGCAGCCCGGCGACGGGGGCCCGGCGGGACGGGGGCGGGGTATATGAGCCATGTGTGGCGTAGGGGGCGCGGGGGCTGTGTGGGTCGTCTGATGCGGACGTCATGCGCCTTGCTTACCCCATGGAGCGGCGCGCGCGGGGCCGACGGAGCGCCGTCGATCCGGTCTTTGTGAGCAGCGGTGTCCGGTGCAAGAAGCGGCGCGTGGGATTCCGCCCGCACCGGCCCCGGCTCTGGTACGGACCTGATGGCCGCAGGGTACGCACTCCGGACAGGTACGTCCGGGGTTGGCCGTCCTGGTGGACATTACCTGTCATCCATCGGTCCGAATTTCGCTCTCTGTATGGCGCGCACAGCACAGGGTGGCGTTAACTGATCCGCGGTCGCGCAGTGGGCCACACTCCGGGTAAAGGAGAAGTGCGTTGCGAAGCGAGTCAACGGCCGTGGAGGGTGCCGTAGTTGTGGAGCAATGGCAGGGGCAGAGGCGAGTGACCGGGATCGAGGACGATCCGCGTGCCGAGGCGCTGCGCAGTGCGGTGTCCCGGCTCCGCCGTGAACTGGCGGGCCACCCGGCCGAGTTGCCCGACCGCGCCGTTGCCGAGGAGGAACTGGCCGCCCTGGACGCCATGGTGCGCGGCGGCGTCCCCGAGGTGCCGCGGTTACGCCGTTCGCTGCTTCTGATCGCGGGTGCGGTCGGTTCGGTCAGCGCGCTGGCATCCGCGCTCACAGAAGTGCGCAAGGTGATCGACCTGTTCGGGGACCTGCCGGGGGCGCGTCACTGATCCGCCCCGGCGGGCCCGCCCGCTCAGGCCGGATTCTGGCTGGCCAGCGCCGCCGACAGCTCCCTGGCGACTTCCTGGAGCACGGGCACGATCTTGTCCGTGGCGGCGTCGGTCACCCGGCCCGTGGGCCCGGAGATGGAGATCGCCGCGGCCGTGGGGGAGTCCGGCACCGGCACCGCCAGGCAGCGCACGCCGATCTCCTGCTCGTTGTCGTCCACGGCGTAGCCGAGCCGGCGGACCTCTTCCAGGGCGTCCAGGAAGACGTCGGGCTCGGTGATCGTCTTCTCGGTGGCGGCCGGCATGCCCGTACGCCCGAGCAGCGCGCGGACCTCCTCCGGCGGGTGCCCGGCCAGCAGGGCCTTGCCCACGCCGGTGGAGTGCGGCAGTACGCGGCGGCCGACCTCGGTGAACATCCGCATGGCGTGCGGCGAGGGGACCTGCGCCACGTACACGATCTCGTCGCCGTCCAGCAGGGCCATGTTGGCGGTCTCGCCGGTCTCCGCGACCAGGCGCGCCAGATACGGCCGGGCCCAGGTGCCCAGCAGCCGGGACGCGCTCTCGCCCAGCCGGATCAGACGGGGGCCCAGCGCATAGCGGCGGTTGGGCTGCTGGCGGACGTAGCCGCAGGCCACGAGCGTGCGCATCAGCCGGTGGATGGTGGGCAGCGGCAGTCCGCTGCTGCTGGAGAGCTCGCTCAGACCCACCTCGCCACCGGCGTCGGCCATCCGCTCCAGCAGGTCGAAGGCGCGCTCGAGGGACTGGACGCCGCCGCTGCCCCCTGCGGGCTTGGCTGCGGCGGCGGAGGTGCTGGCGCTGGACGGCGGCACGTCGCGTTCCTTTCGGGGCTGGTGATGTCGGGTCCGGTTCGGGTCTGCTCAGGCCGGGCCGACCGGAGCAGCCTACCGGTCCGTCCTGTGCGGCACACGGCCTATCGCACAGTCGTTCCCGCCGGTCAGCGTGTGTTTGCCGGTGCCGGGGGCGCGTTGCCGGCGCGGCCCCGGCGGCGCCAGTGGCCGGAGCTACGTTCTGAACTGCGAAAGTTGCCTACCGATCCGTGGAAACCTCCAAACCGCTGAGGGGTCTTGACGGGTCAGGGCGCGGAGTGAAAACTCATTCAACAGTTCGTTGAATTCCGTAGTGCGGAAGTGCGGCGGCCCGTGGTGCGAAGGCGCGGCGGCCCGGTGCGCCCGTGGGGAGATACGAGGAGGGGACCGGGTGTCCGACGCAGAAAAGGCCGTCGAGCTGGTGCTGCGCTCCACGCGCGTCATCACACCGCAAGGGGAGCGCGCGGCATCCGTCGCCGTCGCGGACGGACGGATCGCGGCAGTGCTCCCGTACGACGCCGAGATCCCCGCCGGGGCGCAGCTGGCCGACCTCGGCGAGCACGCCCTGCTGCCCGGCCTCGTCGACACCCACGTCCACGTGAACGACCCGGGCCGCACCGAGTGGGAGGGCTTTTGGACCGCCACCCGCGCGGCGGCGGCCGGCGGCATCACCACCCTGGTGGACATGCCGCTCAACAGCCTCCCGCCCACCACCACCGAGGCGAACCTGCGCACCAAGCAGGACGTGGCCCGCGCCAAGGCCCACATCGACACCGGCTTCTGGGGCGGCGCGATACCGGGCAACGTCAAGGACCTGCGGCCGCTGCACGACGCCGGGGTGTTCGGCTTCAAGTGCTTCCTGTCGCCCTCGGGCGTGGAGGAGTTCCCCGAGCTGGACCAGGAGCAACTGGCCGCCGCTCTCGGCGAGATAGCGGGCTTCGACGGCCTGCTGATCGTGCACGCCGAGGACCCCCAGCACCTCCAGGCCGCTCCCCAGGCGTCCGGGCCGCGCTACGCCGACTTCCTCGCCTCGCGCCCGCGCAGCTGCGAGAACGACGCCATCGCCGGGCTGATCGCGCTCGCCAAGAAGCTCTCCGCGCGGGTGCACGTCCTGCATCTGTCCTCCGCCGACGCGCTGCCGCTGATCGCCGCAGCCAAGCGCGAGGGCGTACGGATCACGGTCGAGACCTGCCCGCACTTCCTGACCCTGACCGCCGAGGAAATCCCCGACGGCGCCACCGAGTTCAAGTGCTGCCCGCCGATCCGCGAGGCGGCCAACCAGGACGCGCTGTGGCAGGGCCTGGCCGACGGCACCATCGACTGCGTCGTCTCGGACCACTCGCCCTCCACCGCCGACCTGAAGACCCCCGACTTCGCCAGCGCCTGGGGCGGCATCTCCTCCCTCCAACTGGGCCTGCCCGCCATCTGGACCGCGGCCCGCGGGCGCGGGTACGCGCTGGCGGACGTGGCGCGCTGGATGTCCACCGCCCCGGCCGCGCTGGCGGGCCTGTCGGCCAAGGGCGCCATCGAGCCGGGCCGGGACGCGGACTTCGCGGTCCTGGCGCCCGAGGAGAGCTTCACGGTCGATGCGGCCGCGCTGCAGCACCGCAACAAGATCACCGCGTACGCGGGGAAGACGCTGTACGGCGTGGTGCGCTCCACGTGGCTGCGGGGGCGGAAGATCAATGACGCCGGGCGGCTCGCGGAGCCGGCGGGGCGGTTGCTGGAACGTCAGGGCTGAGCCGGGCCCGGCCCCGCTGCGGACTCTCCGTCGGAAGTGCGGTCAGGAATCCGCGGGCCGGTGGGGGGCTGCCGCGCGGTTCCCCGCGCCCCTTTCGGGGCTCGGAGCCGCCAGCGTGGTCCAGAACAACTGCTCGTACGCCTGCAGGAGGCGGCCGTAGCGGTGGGCCAGGGGCAGGGTGATCAGGCCGGTGTCCAGGCCGTGCTGGACGGCGGCGCGGGCCTGGTCGGCGAGGTCGGGGGCCGCAGCGGCGAAGAAGTCGAAGAAGGCGCAGGCCGCGTCGGGGAAGGCGTAGTGCTCCCGCATGGCGCGGGCGACGGTGCGGCAATAGCCGCCCCAGGCGGCGAAGTTGGCCGTCAGCGCGATGACGGCGTCGGCGGGCTCGGCGCCCAGCGCGAGCCAGGCCGCGAAGGCGGGATAGGCCTGGCAGCCGGGACGCGGCTCGTACGCGGACACGTCCTCGTCCGTCAGGCCGCAGGCGGCGGACAGCGCGGAGAGCTTCTCCAGAGCGAGGACCTCGCCCTGGGCCAGGGAGGCGAAGAAGGCCGCGACCGGCGGACTCTCGCCCGCGCGCTGCGCGAGGTGGCGGAAGCTGCGCAGGTCGGAGGCGATGATGTGGTGCTGTTCCAGGGCGAAGGCGGCGAAGACGGCGCGGGGTTCGCGGCCCGCGGCGATGCGCGGGAGCAGGGGATTGGCGTCGGGGCCGGGGGACAGCCGCCGGGCGGCTGTCTTGAGGACTTCGGCGGCGGACTGCGTCATGGGAGGGCCTCCGTGGCGGTCGGGAGCGCACTGAACGGCGAGTACCTGTAGGCGTACCCACGGCGGCGCGGGCGGCGCGCGCTCAGACGCAGGGACATGCGCGGGAGCGTTTCGGCCATGGCTCGTCTCGTCCGGGGGCGCTTGACTTCGGGGCATGGCAGACAACGAGATCTTGGTTCTGGGCGGTACGGGCAAGACGGGCCGCCGGGTGGTGGAGGCGCTGGAGCGGCGCGGCGCGGTGCCGCGGCCCGCCTCGCGCACCGCGCCCACCCGCTTCGACTGGTACGACGAGTCCACCTGGGAGGCGGCGGTGCAGGGGGTGCGCGCCGCTTATGTCGTCGACTCGCTGCAGCCCGACGCGGTCGGCAGAGCGCGCGCCTTCACCCGGTACGCGGTGCAGCGGGGCGTGGAGCGGCTGGTGCTGCTCTCGGCCGGGGCGCCGGACGCGCTGCCGGGGCTGAACACCGAGGTTCCGGTGCGGGAGTCGGGCGCGCAGTGGACGGTGCTGCGGCCCAGCTGGTTCGCGCAGAACTTCAGCGAGGAGGCGTTCTTGCGCGACCCGGTCGACGCCGGGGAACTGCGGCTGCCCACCGGCCAGGGCAGGACCGCGTTCGTCGACGTCCGCGACATCGCCGAGGTCGCCGCCGCCGTCCTCACCGAGGAGGACGAGCGGCACGCCGGGCAGGTCTACCGGCTCACCGGCCCCCGGGCGCTGACCTTCGGCGAGGCCGCGGCGGAGATCGGGCGGGTCACCGGGCGCGACATCCGGTACGTGCCCGTCTCCGGCCCAAAGTACGTCGGCCTGCTCACCGGGCAGGGCGTACCGGCCGAGGCCGCCGAGGTGCTGGCGCTGTGGTTCGGCGTCGTACAGGAGGGCAAGGACGCCGAGGTGAACGAGGACATACGGCGCGTACTGGGCCGTGCGCCGCGCGACTTCGGCGCCTTCGTGCGGGAGTCGGCCGGGGTGTGGGCCGCGAAGTGACCTGCGGGCGTTCGCAGGTGACCGGTACGCGGGCCCGGCGCGCGCTCGCACCGGGCCCGCGCCGTCCCGTCAGCGCACCAGCACCTCGCTGACCACGGGCGCCTGCGTCCCGCCCCGCCAGACCAGGCGCACCGCGCCGGTTCCGTGGCGGGCCGCGTCACCGGTGACGGGCAGGCGGGTGTACGCGCCGCGCAGCTCGCCGACGCCGCGCCACTGCCCGTTCGCCCCGCGCACCTGGACCTCGGCGCGCTGCCCCGACGCCGCGTCGGGGCGCAGCACGGTCACCGACCCTGCGGGCCGCGGCCCGGCCGGAGTGACCTGGAGGAACTCCCCGGGGCGCGCGGCGCGCGAGCCGCGGTAGGCGGTGCCCGGATCGCCGTCGGCGGCCAGCCGCAGCGCGCTGCCCTGCGCCGCCGCGGGCTCCCCGCTCACCTGGGGGCCGTTTGCCGCGGCGACGGTGAACTCCCGTACCGCCAGCCAGTTCTGCTGCTCCTGGGTGACCCTGGCCCGGACATAGCGGGCCCGGACACCGGCGGGCGGCGTCGCCCGCACCTCGGCCGTTTCGTCGAACCGCGCGAGCCGCGTCCAGCTCCGCCCGTCGGCCGAGTACTCCAGCACGCCGTGCTGGAGGAAGTCCCGCGGGCTGCCGCTCTTGCCCATGGACAGCGTGACGTCCCCCAGCGGCCGCTCGGCGCGCAGGTCGAGGCCGATGTACGTACCGGGCCTGGGCGCCGCGCCGCTCCAGAAGCAGGTGGAGTCGTCGCCGTCGGTCATCCGGGAGATGCCGTTGTCCTGGTAACTGCCCAGGTCTGTAAGGCCCTTGGGGCGGCCCGGTGCGCCCAGCGTCCGGTCGTGCTCGGCGACGGCGTCGTCCACGAAGGCGTCCAGCACCCCGTCCCCGACGACCACGGGGATCTTCTTGCCGTTCAGGTCCACATAGATGTACGAAGTGGCCGTCCGCACCAACTCCGGCAGCCGTTGCCGCAGTTGCCACGCCTGGTGCTGCTCACCGGCGCGCGCCGCCACCACCATCCGCAGGGCCGTACGCGCGGCCGCGCCCCACGCCCGGGTGGCGTCCAGCCACGGGCCGCTGTCCTGGACGAAGCCGCGGTCGGCGAGGCGGTCGCGCAGTACGCCGGGGGCCTCCTGGAGGGAGCGCAGCGCTGCCGCCAGCCGGTGCCCGCTCGCGGTGTTCCGTGCACGGGGCCCGTCCTTCCAGAACTCCTCGACAGTGGCGGCCAGTTCGGGTGCCTGCTTCGGGTTGAGCAAGGAGCCGTAGTTCACATCGGCGAAGGCGCGCAGCGCGCGGGCGGTCCGCCCGTCGCCGCCCGTCAGTTCCCGCAGCGCCGCGTCCCAGGACGTACGGGCGTCATAGGCGCCGTCGTTCCAGGCGTAGTCGGCGACCGTGAACAGCGCGATCTTCGAGGCGGCGGGCTGGATCATCGGGTTGGCGGTGATCCCGGCCAGCCGTCCGGGCAGGCCCCGCTGGCGGCCGTTGAAGGGCCCCAGCAGCAGCCGGTTGGTGACGTAGTCGTTGACGGGGTAGTTGTCCCAGGTCAGGATCGGGTGGCCGAAGACCTCGCGGGCCGCCTCGGCCTCCGCCACGCTCATCGTCGGCGCGATCACCCCGATCCCCGTCCACTCCACCAGCACGTTCTTGTCCAACTGTGTGGCCAGGGCCTTCTTGTACGGCGAGGGCTTCACGTCGTAGTACTCGGTCGGCACCATCTGCAGCGGCCGGGCGCCCGGGTGCGTGGCGATGAAGTCGCGGTTGACGCGGTTGAGGAGGTGGGCCTGCGCGGCGCCGGCCGCGCCCCCTCCCGTACCGAACTTCTCCTTGTCCGCCGCGCAGTTCCAGTCGGTGTAGCTGATGTCGTCCAGCGGCACGGCGAAGGTGCGCACACCGATGTCCCACAGCGACTGGAACTTGTCCGTCAGCGCTTCGAGGTCGGCGGGGGAGCTGTAGCAGACGGACAGCCCGGGGGAGAGGGCGTAGCTGAACTCCACGTGCCGCGCCCGCGCACGGTCCGTCAACTCCTTGAGTTGGCTCAGCTGTTGGGATGGATAGGGCTCGCGCCACTTCTCGCGCAGATACGGGTCGTCCTTGGGCGAGTAGACGTAGAGGTTCATCTTGTGCTCGCCGTAGAAGTCGAGCTGGTCCAGGCGGGCGGCGTGCGACCAGGGGGTGCCGTAGAACCCCTCGATCACCCCGCGCAGCGCGGTGCCTGGCCAGTCGCGTACGACCGTGCCGCGCACCCGCTGTCCGGGCCGCTCACGGTGCGGCAGCAACTGCCGCAGCGACTGGGCGGCGTAGTACGTGCCGCGCGCGTCCGCACCGGCCAGCGCGATGGTGCCGACGCCGCGCCGGTCCGCGCCGATGCCGAGCGCGTACCCCTCGGCGGGCAGCCCGGCGCTCCCCTCGGCGCCCAGCTCCGCGAGCGCGCGGGCCGCACCGGCCCCGTCCACGTACACGGTCAGACCTTTGGTGCCGCCGGCCCGCTCGGCGCGTACGACCCGCTCGGCGCCGGCCGCCCTCAGCGCGCGCTCGACGACCATGAGCGCCGGACGGTCGGCCCCGGGCCCGGCCACGACGGTGACGGTCGGGGTGAGGGTGACCCGGTCGGTGCGCGCGCTCATCGACCGGGGGGTGGGGGTCAGGGGGCTCTGGGCCGCGGGTCTGGCCCGGGCGCCGGCGTCCCCCGGCGGCCGGCCGCCGTGCGGGGCGGCGGCCGCGGCCGGCAGGGACGCTGCGGAAAGTGGGGCGAGGGTGAGTGCCAGGGCCAGCGCGGCGACGGCAGCCGGGCGCGTGCGGTGCATCCTTCGTTCCTCCTCGTACAGCCAGGTGCGCGGGAGTGCTCAGGAGTTCAGGAGTGCGGACAGCGTGCGGCAGCAGGGTTCACCCGGGACGGGCGGGGCGCAATGGACTTTCGCGACGGAAAGATGGACGGGCCGGGCGGTCGGGGTCGGGGCGGCCCGGCCCGTCAGCGCGACTTGGCGATGATGATGAGCAGGCTCATGAACGCCAGCAGGACGTGGGTGGCCACGACGTAGATGAAGACGCGGACGTACACCCCGCGCGGGGCCTTGTCCTCGACGCCCCCCGAGCCCTTCTCGGCGGGGGCGGGGGTGGGGTTCTCGGGTGCGGTCTCGGACACGGCGGTGGGTCCTTCCTGACGAAGCGGATCGGACGGGCCCGCACCGGGCGGGCCGAAAACGGGGCAGCTGGCCGGGGCGGGCCGGAGCGTCACAGGCCGCGCCGCGCGGACGGATCTCCCAGACACAGCTCGGCCGCGCCGCTCTGCAGCAGCGTGTGGACGAACAGCAGCTCCGTGCCGCCGGGGGACGCGGCCGCGATGCGGTGCGGGACCAGCGAGTCGAAGTGCGCCGCGTCCCCGGGGTCCAGGACGTGCACGGTCTCGCCGAGCGTGAGCCGCAGCCGGCCTTCGAGGACGTAGAGCCATTCCTCACCGGGGTGCACCCGCACCAGATCGCCCTGCGCGCGGTGCGGCACCCGTACCCGCAGGGCCTGCATCGCCCGCCCCGCGCCGCCCACGGTCCAGTACGTCCAGCCGCCCGCCTGCGAGGCCTCGGTGCGCCCGGCCCGCACGATCGGATCGTGCTCGGGCGCGGTCTCGCCGAGCAGGTCCGATACCGTTGTTCCGTACATACGTGCCAAAGCGAGCAGCATCGGCAGCGAGGGCTGGCGGCGCCCCGTCTCCAGGCGGGACAGGTGCGCGGGCGACAGCCCGACCCGGCGGGCCGCGGCCTCCAGGGTCAGGCCGCTGCGGCGCCGCAGGTCACGCAGCCGGGGTGCCACGGACGGCAGCTCGTCGGGCGGCCCTTCGGGCAGGGCGTCCGGCAGCTCGTCCGGCCGGTCGGCAGAGGGCTCGGTCATGGGTCCAGTAGAGCCAGACTTCGCCTCTGAGGCAAAAGTTTTGCCTCAGAGGTAATTTCTGCCGTGCGGGCCGGGTGTGCCCTCGCTCGCCTTGTGAACTCCTGGGAAACTTCCGCCTCTTAGCATTGACAGGAGCATGTCTACGCGCGTCATGCTGGGGGCCATGAGAATCCCCCCACGCATCACCAGGATCGGCGCCCTGGGCGCTCTCACCTCCGCCCTCCTCGTCGGCGGCCCGGCCGTCGCGGCCACGCCCTCCGCCACCCACGCCACCACGGCCGCCACCGCGTACCGCGCGACCGTGCACGCCGCGGACGTCGGCCGGATCTGTTACTCCAAGCTCCCCGCGCAGGCCCACGACACCCTGGACCTGATAGCCAAGGGCGGCCCCTACCCGTACCCGAAGGACGGCACCGTCTTCTCCAACCGCGAGGGCATCCTGCCGAAGCAGTCCAGCGGCTACTACCACGAGTACACCGTGATCACCCCGGGCTCCCCGGACCGCGGCGCCCGCCGCACCGTCACCGGGGAGAAGAAGCAGGAGGACTACTACACCGCCGACCACTACAAGTCCTTCGACCTCGTCGACCGCGGCTGCTGAAGCGCCGGTTGACCCATCGCGGCGGCCGGGGGGCCTTCCCCCGGCCGCCGTCGGCGTGTCCCGGCCCTTTCCCGCCCCTCGCCCTCCCCCTCCGCCCCTTTCGTCTTTGCGGTTTCTCTGGCCGAACTCGCCCGTACGGGAGGCCCGTTGGGGGACGATGGTCACCTGGGGAGAGATTCTGCGGGCACGCGCTGGGGGGCGAGCGGCGTGACGCGGGCCACGGAGCGTGGGGGTGATGCGGCCGGCGCGGCCCCGCGCCGCTCTGCCCCGCGGACCGGCCGCCGGCGCACTTCCCGGCGTACGACGGCAGCAGGGGCGCACCCCGGCGGGGGAATTGTCAGTGGTTCCAGGTAGCGTTTCGGTAGAAACGACGAATGGGCGGGCATCGGCGGCAAAGGGGCCAAGAGGCGGTCACCTGCGGCGCAGCACGCCCCGAGAGGCGCTGTGCCGTCCGTGGGGCTCGGCTTCGAGCGGGGCACGGCGAGGCGACCTTGACCGACCGAGTGAAGGAAGGGCGGCGAACTGCCGTGTACCGCTGGGAGATCACCCGGGCCGCACTGGCGCAGCGCGTCTTCGCCATCGTCCGCAGTGACACCTATGACGAGGCGAGCGCCACAGCGGACACCCTGCTGTCGGCCGGGATCACCAGCCTGGAGATATCCCTGACCACGCCCTTCGCGCTGGAGGCCGTCACGACCCTCAGCCGCGAGCTGGGCGATGACGCCGTGATCGGCGCCGGCACGGTCCTGGACGCGGTCTCCGCCCGTATGGCGGTGGAGGCCGGCGCCCGCTTCCTGGTCTCGCCCAGCCTGGACGCCGAGGTCATCCGTACGGGCCACCGCTACGGCATCCCCGTCTTCCCCGGCGTGGCCACCCCCACCGAGATGGTGCGCGCCATGGAGCTGGGGGCGGACGCGCTCAAGCTCTTCCCCGCCTCGGCCCACCAGCCCGGCTGGATCAAGGACGTACGGGCCGCCCTTCCGCAGGCGCCCGTGCTGCCCACGGGCGGGGTCACGGTCGAGTCCGCGCCGGAGTGGATCGCCGCGGGCGCCGTCGCCGTCGGCATGGGCTCGGCCCTGTCGGAGGGCGATCGCGAGACGGTCGCCAAGCGGGCCGCCGACCTCCTGGCCCGCCTCGCCGACGCCGCACCCGCCCAGTCCGCCGACGCCGGTGGCGCGGGACTGTACGAGGACTGAGAGGCCGGGCGCCCGGGGGCGGGACTTCTCCGGGCGCCCCGGCCTCCGGGCCCGCGACGAGCGGCGGGCGGCGGGGCGTGCTCAGTTCGGCGGCGGGCCCACTGTCCACCGCACTCCGCCCGCCGCCC
This sequence comes from Streptomyces sp. UF-297, assembly GCF_058245575.1. Classification (NCBI taxonomy): domain Bacteria; kingdom Bacillati; phylum Actinomycetota; class Actinomycetes; order Kitasatosporales; family Streptomycetaceae; genus Streptomyces; species Streptomyces sp. UF-297. Next base: position 146,614 of record NZ_JBSIBZ010000003.1, read on the forward strand.
CGCTACTCCACCGCCAGCCGCATCCGCAGATAGTCCCGCCGCAGCGGCCCCGGGGTGGAAAAGCCGTCCGGCCGCCATCCGCGGCGGGCGTAGAAGCCGTGCGCACGGGTGTTGTTCTCCCAGGCCTCCAGTACGCCACCGGACAGACCGGCCGCGCGCAGCCGCGCCACGAAAGCCGAGTGCAGCGCGCTCCCGGCCCCCAGCCCCCAGCTCTGCGGCGCCACATGGAACTGGTAGAGCTGCCCGTACACCGCCCCGTCGATGTCCGCGTGCTCCGGCGGCCCCATCGACAGGACACCCACCGGCGCCGCCGCGCCGGTACCGCAGTCCGCCGCGGCCGGTACCGCGCACAGCACCACCCGGTCCGCCGCCCGCAGGGCCCGCGCCCAGTCCGTGCGCCGTGCCGCGTGCTCGGCGGGATCGGCCAGCTGCGCGCGGGGGACGCCGCCGGCCGTGTAGTAGGCGGTACGCGCCAGCGTGTGCAGCTCGACGATCGCGTCGAGGTCCGTCTCCCGCGCATCCCGCAACAGCATCCGTGACCCATCCATGACAGAAGTGACGCACCCGACTCCCCGTACGGTTCGCCTCGTCCTTGAGGCCGATGCCGGGCCCGCCGGACGCCGCTTACCGTGATCGGGGGCGTGATCGGCACCCCTCAGAGCCGGGGTCGGGACACGGGCTCTCAGCGAGCGGGCAGCCGGAGGGACGGACAGCACATGCCGGACATCATCGATCTGGGCGCGTACGGAACGGACTTCACCACGAATCCGTATCCGTACTACGCCGAGCTGCGCGCCCGGGGCCCGGTGCACAAGGTGCGCGTCCCCGAAGGCGTCGAGGCGTGGCTGGTCGTCGGCCACGCCGAGGCCAGGGCCGCGCTCGCCGACCCCCGGCTCAACAAGGACTGGCGCGCCGTCGGCCTGTGGCCGGACGAGGGCGAGGGCTCCCCGCTGTTCACCAACATGCTGGACACCGACCCTCCCCAGCACACCCGGCTGCGCAAGCTGGTGGCCAGGGAGTTCACCATGCGCCGGGTGGAGGAGCTGCGCCCCCGGGTGCAGCAGATCACCGACGAACTCCTCGACGCCATGCTCGCCGCCCCCGACGGCCGCGCCGATCTCATCGAGGCGCTGGCCTTCCCCCTCCCGCTCACGGTCATCTGCGAGCTGCTGGGCGTGCCCGCGATGGAGCGCGCGGAGTTCCGCGCCTGGTCCAACGAGATCGTCGCGCCGACCGGCCCCGAGGCCTCGCAGGCCGCGGCACAGGCGATGGCCGCGTACCTCGAAGGCCTGATCGCGCACAAGCGCCGCTCGCCCGGCGAGGACCTGCTCAGCGCCCTGGTGCGCACCACCGACGAGGACGGCGACCGGCTGGCCCCCGACGAACTGATCGGCATGGCCTTCCTGCTGCTGGTCGCCGGCCACGAGACCACGGTCAGCCTGATCTCCAACGGCGTACGGGCCCTGCTCGCCCACCCCGGTCAACTCGCCGCGCTGCGCGCCGACTTCGGCCTCCTGGACGGCGCCGTGGAGGAGATGCTGCGCTACGACGGGCCGATCGAGGCGGCCACCTGGCGCTTCACCGGCGAGGAGATGGAGATCGGCGGCACCCTCCTGCCCGCCAAGCAGCCCGTCGTGGTCGTGCTCGCCGCCGCGGCCCGCGACCCCGAGCGCTTCCCCGCCCCCGACGACTTCGACATCACCCGCGACGCCCGCGGCCACCTCGCCTTCGGCCACGGCATCCACTTCTGCCTGGGCGCCCCGCTGGCCCGCCTGGAGGGCCGTATCGCCGTCCGCAGCCTGCTGGAACGCTGCCCCGACCTCGCGCTGGACACCGCCCCCGAAGACCTGGCCTGGCGCTCGGGCCTGCTCATCCGCGGGATGCACCACCTGCCGGTGCGCTGGTCCTGACACCCCCTCACCGCCCGCGGCCCACGACCCGGTACGGGCCGGGGGCCTGCCAGGTGCCGCGCGGCAGGCGGGACTTCACGGACACGCCCTCGGGGCCGCGGTGCCCGGCGAGTACTCTGCGCCCGCGCGGCCGTCCGCACGCGACCAGCGGCGGACGGCCCCGCCCGAGCAGAGGAGCCGTCATGACCGACACCCGTCCCGCCCGTCGCGCCGTCGCGCTGTCCGCCCTCGCCTGCACCCTCGCCGTCACCGCGGCCGCCCCCGCCGCCTCGACGGACACGTCGGCTCCCGCACCTGCCGCGCGGCACACCCGTACCCTCCTGGACACCGTCCCCGAGCGCGGCACCCTGCGGGTGTGCACCACCGGCGACTACCGCCCCTTCACCCACCGCGACCCGAAGACCGGCCGCTACCGAGGCGTGGATATCGACATGGCGCGCGACCTGGCGTCCAGCCTGGACGCCAGGCCCGTGTACGTCCCCACGACCTGGGCGAAGCTGGTGCGGGACCTCTCCGCGGGGCGCTGCGACATCGCCATGGGCGGCGTCTCGATCACCCTCCAGCGGGCCCGCAAGGCCGCGTTCAGCGAACCGACCCGCACCGACGGCAAGACGCCGATCGTGCGCTGCGCCGACAAGGACAGATACCGCACGCTGGAGCAGATCGACCGGACCGGCACCCGCGTCATCGTCAACCCCGGCGGTACGAACGAGCAGTTCGCCCGCTCCGTCATCAAGAAGGCGTCCCTGCTCACGCACCCGGACAACACCACCATCTTCGGCGAGATCGTCGCGGGCCGCGCGGATGTGATGATGACCGACGCGAGCGAGACCCGCTACCAGGCGAAGATCCACCCGCAGTTGTGCGCCGTGCACCCCGAAAAGCCCTTCACCTTCTCGGAGAAGGCTTACGCCGTGCCCCGCGCGGATGCGCAGTTCAAGGAGTACGTCGACCAGTTCGTCCACCTCGCCACGCACGACGGCACGTACAAGAAGTACGAGGACGCCTGGATGAAGTAGTGCGCGGCCGGGGAGTCAGCGGATCTCGGCGGCGGTGAGCGCCGGGTAGTGGCTGTAGCCCTGCGGGCCGTGGGTGTAAAGGAGTTCGGGGTCGTGCGCGGCCAGTGGGGCGCCGGTGGCGAAGCGGTGCGGCAGGTCGGGGTTGGCGAGGAAGGCACGGCCGTAGGAGACCAGGTCGGCGCGGCCCGAGCGCAGTACGGCCTCGCCCGCCTCGCGCGTGGTCGCGGCCCCGTTCTCGCCGACGTTGGCGATCAGGGTGCCGTGCCGGCGCGGGCGCAGATCGGCCAGCGCGGGGTAGTCGGGGGTGCCCTCGGTCAGGTGGAGGTAGGCCAGGCCGAGCGGGTCGAGTGCGTCCAGCAGCGCGCGGTAGACCGGCGCGGGGTCGGCCTCCGCCATCCCGAACTGCGGATTGCCGGGCGAGAGCCGCAACGCCGTGCGCCCGGCGCCTATTTCGTCCACCACCGCGCGCACGGCCTCCACGGGGAAGCGGATCCGGCCCGGCACGTCCCCGCCGTACTCGTCGGTGCGCACATTGGTGTCGTCGGCCAGGAACTGGTGGAGCAGATAGCTGTTGGCGCCGTGGATCTCGACCCCGTCGAAGCCCGCCAGCAGGGCGTTGCGCGCGCCCGCGGCGAAGTCGTCCAGGGCGGTGCGGATGTCCTGGCGGGTCATCTCGCGCGGCACGACGGGCCCGTCGCCGGAGCGGCGCCGCGGTGCGGGCACGGGGGACGGCGCCAGCGGCTGCCCGCCGTCGGTGCGGTGCGCGGGCAGCGCGGTGCGCCCGCCGTGCATCAGCTGCGCGAAGATCCGGCCGCCCGCCGCGTGCACGGCCTCGGTGACGGTACGCCAGCCCGCCACCTGCTCCGCGGTCTTCAGCCCGGGGATGCGCCGGTCGCTCTGGCCGCGTAAGGACGGCCAGATGCCCTCGCTGACGATCAGTCCGGCCGAGGCGCGCTGTGCGTAGTAGTCGGCCACGAACGGCTGCGGTACGGCGTGTTCGTCGCTGCGAAAGCGGGTCATGGGGGCCATGACGATGCGGTTGGGGGTGGTGAGGGAGGCGGAGGAGTAGGGGGCCAGGAGGAGGCTGTGGTCTGTCATGCAAGGACCGTAGAGTCTGACACTGGTGTCAGGTTCAAGTCCGCGGCGCCGCCGCCGAGTCAAGGCGGCGGGGGAGAGGGGCAGGCTGTGCGCATCGGTGAATTGTCACGCCGTACGGGGGTGAGCGAGCGCTCGCTGCGCTACTACGAGAAGCAGGGGCTGCTGCACGCCGGGCGGACGGCGGGCGGGCACCGGGAGTTCCCGGAGCCGAGCGTGGAGCGGGTGATCCGTATCCAGGAGCTCTTCGCGGCCGGGCTGTGCAGCTCCAAGATCGCCCAACTGCTGCCCTGTATGCGCGAGTACGGGGCAGTGGTCACCGCCTCCCCGCGGCTCGTCGGGGAACTGCTGGTCGAGCGGGAGCGGATCGACGCGACGATCCGCGAGCTGATGCGCTCCCGCGACGTGTTGGACGAGGTCATCGACGAGGCCCGGGTCGCGTCCCCGGCCTCACCGGGCGATACGGCTAGCGCGCGGACGGCCCCTTCTTGAGGGAGCCGCTCGCGAGGGCCAGGCCCACGCCCAGTGCGGTGAGTACGGCGTAGGTGTAGACCTCGTAGCCCGCCGGGCTCAGGTAGCGCAGGAAGCCGAAGAGGCGGAAGAAGCCGAACCACTCGTGGAGCAGGCCGCTGAGGCCTCCGAGGGTCAGGACGAAGCTGAGGACGCCGAGCAGACTCTTCATGCTTCGAGGCTAGGCAGCGCGGGTCGGGGCCGGTATGCGCCGTCGGGAGGCGATGGGGCGACCAAAGATGTCAGCTGCCGGGCCCGCTGTCCGCCGAAGGTATCGAGAGCCCGTGCGGGCCTGGGCGGCGCGCCCGGCGGCCCCGTACATTGGCCGCTCATGAGCCCTGCCGTCACCACCCGCGACCGCCTGGCCGACCTCGGCTTTTTCCTCTTCGCGGCGGCCTTCTCGGTGGTCACCTCCGACGCCGTGCTGGCGGGGAGGGAACTCTCCGCCCAGATGCTCTTCCTCGACCAGCTGACGGGGGGCCTGGCGTGCGTGACGGTGTTCCTGCGGCGGCGCTGGCCCGTCCAGCTCGCGGTGGTGCTGCTGATCGCCGGGGCCTTCTCGCACTTCGTCACCGGGGCGATCATGGTGGCCCTGTTCACCGTCGCCGCGCACCGGCCGCCGCGCACCGCGGGGTGGGTCGCGGCCCTGGCGGCGGCCCCGCTCCCGGTCTTCCTGCTCGGCTCCCCCGACCCCGACCACCCCGCCACCGGCTCGGCGATCACCTACTTCGCGCTCATCGCCGGGGCCTTCGGCTGGGGGCTGTACGTACGCTCCCGCCAGGCGCTCATCGAGGAACTGCGCGAGCGGGCCGAGCAGGCGGAGGCCGCGGCGCAGCGCAGGGCGCGGGAGGAGATCGCGCGCGAGATGCACGACGTGCTGGCGCACCGGCTGTCGCTGCTGAGCGTCCACGCGGGCGCGCTGGAGTTCAACCCGGGCGCCCCGTCCGCCGAGGTCCAGCGCGCCGCGGGCGTGATCCGGGACAGCGCGCACCAGGCGCTGGAGGACCTGCACGAGATCATCGGCGTGCTGCGGCCGCCCGCCGCGGGCGCCGCCCCGGAGCGCCCGCAGCCCACCCTGGCCGAGCTGCCCCAACTGGTCGGCGCCTCGCGCGAGGCGGGGATGCGGGTGGAGCTGGACCTCGCGGTCGAGGGCGGGCACCAGGTCCCGGCGGCCACCGGGCGCACCGTCTACCGGATCGTGCAGGAGGGCCTGACCAACGCCCGCAAGCACGCGCCCGACGCGGCGGTGGCGGTCACGGTCGGCGGCGGCCCGGGGCAGGGGATCGAGGTCCAGGTGCGCAACACCGCGCCGGCCACTGCCGTGGAAGCGGCCATTCCGGGTACGGGGCAGGGGCTCATCGGTCTCGCCGAGCGGGCCAGGCTGGCCGGCGGGCGCCTGGAGTACGGCCCCGGCGCCGACGGCTTCCAACTGACGGCCTGGCTGCCGTGGACCGGACGGCGCGAACTCCCCGAGGGCGCACCGCCCTTTGGGCCCGGCCGATAAGGTGACCCACCCCTCGACCGCACAAGCCCCTCAGAGGAACCCCGGTGAACGACCCCCGCACCCCGAGCACCCCCTGCACCCTCCGTGTGCTCCTCGTCGACGACGACCCGCTGGTGCGCGGCGGGCTGCGGCTGATGCTCGGCGGCGCGCCCGATCTCGAAATCGTCGCGGAGGCGGGCGACGGCGGCGAGGTGGAGCCGCTGGTCCTGCGGCACCGGCCCGATGTCGTCCTGATGGACATCCGGATGCCCACGGTGGACGGACTGGCGGCCACCGAGGCGCTGCGCGCGCTGCCGCACCCGCCCGAGGTCATCGTGCTGACCACCTTCCACACCGACGAGTACGTGCTGCGGGCGCTGCGCGCGGGCGCGGCCGGGTTCGTACTGAAGCACACCCCGCCGGGGGAGATCGTCGAGGCGGTGCGCAAGGTGGCCGCCGGTGAGCCCGTGCTCTCCCCGGCCGTCACCCGGCAGCTGATCGCCCAGGTCTCCGGCGGACAGGGCCAGGCCGGCCGGGCCGAGGGGGCCCGCGGGCGCCTGGCCGCGCTGGGCAGCCGGGAGCGGGAGGTGGCGCTCGCCATCGGGCAGGGGAGGTCCAACGCCGAGATCGCGGCGCAGCTGTTCATGAGCGTGCCGACGGTCAAGACCAATGTCTCGCGCATCCTGGCCAAGCTGGACCTGAACAACCGGGTGCAGATCGCTCTCCTGGTCCACGACGCCGGGGAGGTGTGATCCGGGCGCCGGTGGCCGCGCGGCGGGCCGCCGGACCCCTTCCGTCCCCCCTTGTCAGGACAATGTGACCTCTGGACTTCCCGTCATGTGCCGGGCCGGATACGCTCGCCACCGTGGGGAAACGCGCTACAGACTCCGAGGGCACCCAGAGCCCGGTCCGCTTCAGCGTGGACCGCAGCAGCCCGGTCCCGCTGTACTTCCAGCTGTCCCAGCAGCTGGAGGCCGCCATCGAGCACGGCGAGCTGGCTCCCGGCAGCCTGCTCGGCAACGAGATCGAGCTGGCCGGACGGCTCGGCCTGTCCCGCCCGACCGTCCGCCAGGCCATCCAGTCGCTGGTCGACAAGGGCCTGTTGGTACGGCGCCGCGGCATCGGCACCCAGGTCGTGCACAGCCAGGTCAAGCGCCCCCTGGAGCTGAGCAGCCTCTACGACGACCTGGAGGCGGCCGGGCAGAAGCCGGCCACCCGCGTCCTGCTGAACACCACCACCGAGGCCACCGCCGAGATCGCCGCGGCCCTGGGCCTGGCCGAGGGCGCCGAGGTGGTGCTGGTGGAGCGGCTGCGTCTGGCCCACGGCGAACCCGTCGCCCACCTGCGCAACCACCTCCCCGCCGGCCTGCTGGAGCTGAAGACCGGCGAGCTGGAGAAGACCGGCCTGTACCGCCTGATGCGCGCGGCCGGCATCACCCTGCACAGCGCCCGCCAGGCGGTCGGCGCCCGCGCCGCCACCACCGAGGAGGGCGAGCGGCTGGGCGAGCCCGAGGGTGCCCCGCTGCTCACGATGCAGCGCACCACCTTCGACGACACGGGCCGGGCGGTGGAGTTCGGCTCGCACGTCTACCGCGCCTCGCGCTACGCCTTCGAGTTCCAGCTGCTCGTACGCCCCTGAGGCAGCCTTGCGCCCTTGTGCCATCCGTCGCACGCCCCGGCGCACGCCGGGTCAGAATGTTCGGACAAAGCATTGACGGGGCTCGGCGCGCACCGCTAGAACTCCTCCAGCCGCACTAGGGCGGCGGGGGAGCAAAGGCGGTTTGCGATGCGTCGTCGTACAGCCCGTACAGCAGCAGCCCTCACGGTCCTGATCGCCCTCGCGGCCGGGTGCAGCGGCTCCGGCGGCAAGGAGGCCGAGGACCCGCCCGATGTGCCCGGCGGCGGCACGGGAGCGGGCACCGGCCGCCTGACCATCGGCATGGTCAGCCACTCCGGCGAGGGCGACACCTTCTGGGACATCGTCCAGAACGGCGCCGAGCGGGCCGCCGCCAAGGACAACGTGAAATTCCTGTACGCCAACGACAAAGAGGGCGGCAAACAGGCCGAGTTGGTGCAGTCCTACATCGACCAGGACGTCGACGGGCTGATCGTGACCCTCGCCAAGCCCGAGGCGATGAAGGCGGTGGTGCGCAGAGCCGTCGGCCGGGGCATCCCGGTGATCACCATAAACTCCGGCGGCGGGCGCTCCAGGGAGCTGGGCGCGCTGACCCACATCGGCCAGGACGAGTCCGTGGCGGGCCGGGCGGTGGGCGAGGAGCTGACCGCGCGTGGCCGGAAAAAGGCGCTGTGCGTCCTGCACGAGCAGGGCAATGTGTCGCTGGAGGAGCGCTGCGCCGGGGTGCGGAAGGCCTTCTCCGGCAGCGTGCAGAACCTCCACGTCGACGGCACCGACGCGCCCGCCTCCCAGTCCTCCGTCCAGGCCAAGCTCCAGTCGGACCCGGCGATCGACGCCGTGGTCACCCTCGGCGCCCCGATGGCCGCGGTCAGCGTCAAGGCCAGGCAGGAGGCGGGCAGCACCGCCGAGATCGACACCTTCGACCTCAACCAGGCCGTCGTCAGGCTCCTGAAGGACCGCTCCGTCGGCTTCGCCGTGGACCAGCAGCCCTACCTCCAGGGCTACCAGGCCGTGGACCTGCTGTGGCTGCACCAGTACAACGGCAACGTCCTGGGCGGCGGCAGGCCGGTGCTGACCGGCCCGGCCATCGTCACCGGCGAGGACGTGCCCGAGCTGGAGCAGTACACCGGACGCGGGACCCGATGAGTCCGCGACGATCAGGCGTGACGGATACTGGGGCGTTCGGGACCGATCATTTTCGGCCCGTACGTGCCAAAGCAGCACAGAGTGCACACATGACAGCAACGAGAAGGGCAAGACCTCGTGGCAAGGGTTCGGACAGGGGTACGCGCCGTGAGCGCCGTGCTGGCAGTTCTGCTCGGCGCGTCCCTGGCGGGGTGCAGCAGCACGGGCGGCAAGCGCGCCGAGGAGGAGCGCGCCGCCAAGGCCGCCGGCGGGAAGGCCGCCGTCGACACCCCCCGGTGGACCTTCGCGATGGTCACCCACTCGGGCGACGGCGACACGTTCTGGGACATCGTCCAGAACGGCGCGAAACAGGCCGCCGCCAAGGACAACATCAAGTTCGTGTACGGCCATGACAAGGAGGCCCAGCGGCAGAGCCAGCTGGTGCAGTCCTACATCGACGCCAAGGTCGACGGGCTGATCGTCACCCTCGCCAAGCCCGACGCCCTCAAGGACGTCGTCGCCAAGGCCGAGAAGGCCGGCATCCCGGTGATCACCGTCAACTCCGGCTCCGAGGTCTCCAAGGACTTCGGCGCGCTGACCCACATCGGCCAGGACGAGACGATCGCCGGCGAGGCCGTCGGCGACGAGCTGAACCGGCGCGGCAAGAAGAAGGCGCTGTGCGTCCTGCACGAGCAGGGCAACGTCGGCCACGAGCAGCGCTGCGACGGCGCGAAGAAGACGTTCAAGGGCGATATGCAGAAGCTGTACGTGGAGGGCACCAACATGCCCGAGGTCCAGTCCACCATCGAGTCCAAGCTCCAGACGGACAAGAGCATCGACGCCGTCGTCACCCTCGGCGCGCCCTTCGCCCCCACCGCCGTCAAGGCCAAGGAGCAGGCGGGCAGCGACGCCGAGATCGACACCTTCGACCTCAACGCCAAGGTCGCCCGGGGCCTGAAGGACGACTCGCTCGGCTTCGCCGTGGACCAGCAGCCCTACCTGCAGGGCTACCAGGCCGTGGACCTGCTGTGGCTCTACAAGTACAACGCCGATGTGCTCGGCGGCGGCCGGCCCGTGCTCACCGGACCCCAGGTGATCACCAAGAAGGACGCCACGGCCCTGGAGGCGTACACGAAGCGGGGGACCCGATGAGCACCGCCAACGCCCCCGCGATCGACAAGAAACCCGAGGAAGAGCCCGACGAACGGCTGCTGCACCGCTCGGTGGTGCGCCGCCTGATGGGCCGCCCCGAACTGGGCGCCGTGGTCGGCGCCGCCGCCGTCTTCGTCTTCTTCGCGATCGTCGCCGAGCCGTTCCTGCGCGCGGCGAGCCTGTCCACCGTGCTGTACTCCGCCTCGACCATCGGCATCATGGCCGTGCCGGTGGCGCTGCTGATGATCGGCGGCGAGTTCGACCTCTCGGCCGGCGTCATGGTGATCAGCTCGGCGCTGATCTCCTCGATGTTCAGCTACCAGATGACGGCCAACGCCTGGGTCGGCGTCGGGGTGTCCTTCCTGGTCACCCTCGCCATCGGCTTCTTCAACGGCTTCCTGGTGACGCGCACGAAGCTGCCCAGCTTCATCATCACGCTGGCCACCTTCTTCATGCTGACGGGCCTGAACCTCGGCTTCACCAAGCTGATCAGCGGCACGGTCTCCACCAAGACCATCGCAGACATGGAGGGCTTCGGCTCGGCCCGGGTGCTCTTCGCCTCCCACCTGACCATCGGCGGGGTGGACGTCCAGGTCACCATCCTGTGGTGGATCGCCCTGGTGGCGCTGGCCACCTGGATCCTGCTGCGCACCCGCGCGGGCAACTGGATCTTCGCGGTGGGCGGCAACGCGGACGCCTCGCGCGCGGTCGGCGTCCCCGTACGGAAGACCAAGATCGGCCTCTACATGGGCGTCGCCTTCGCCGCCTGGGTCTCGGGCCAGCACCTGCTGTTCTCCTACGACGCCATCCAGTCCGGCGACGGCGTGGGCAACGAACTCCTCTACATCATCGCGGCCGTCGTCGGCGGCTGCCTGATGACCGGCGGCTACGGCTCGGCGATCGGCGCCGCGGTCGGCGCGTTCATCTTCGGCATGACCAGCAAGGGCATCGTCTACGCCCAGTGGAACCCGGACTGGTTCAAGTTCTTCCTCGGCGCGATGCTGCTGCTGGCCACCCTGCTCAACGCCTGGGTCCGCAAGAGGGCGGAGGCCAGCAAGTGAGCGAGCAGCACCGTACGAGCGAGGAGCACCCCGGCAAGGGCGGAGACGAGCAGGTGAACGCACCCCTGGTCGAGCTGGACGACGTCAGCAAGTACTACGGCAACATCCGCGCCCTGGAAGGCGTCTCCCTCCAGGTGCACGCCGGGGAGATCAGCTGCGTGCTGGGCGACAACGGCGCGGGCAAGTCCACCCTCATCAAGATCATCGCGGGGCTGCACCAGCACGACGCGGGCACCTTCCGCATCGAGGGCGAGGACACCCGCCTCGGCTCCCCGCGCGAGGCCCTGACCCGCGGCATCGCCACCGTCTACCAGGACCTGGCCGTCGTCCCCCTCATGCCGGTCTGGCGCAACTTCTTCCTCGGCTCCGAGCCGACCAAGGGCGCAGGCCCCTTCAAGCGCCTGGACGTCCAGCTGATGCGCGAGACCACCCGCAGCGAGCTGCTGCGCATGGGCATCGACCTGCGCGACGTCGACCAGCCCATCGGCACCCTCTCCGGCGGCGAGCGCCAGTGCGTGGCCATCGCCCGCGCCGTCTACTTCGGCGCCAAGGTCCTCGTCCTGGACGAGCCGACCGCGGCGCTCGGCGTCAAGCAGTCCGGCGTCGTCCTGAAGTACGTGGCCGCCGCCCGCGACGCCGGGCTCGGCGTGGTCCTGATCACGCACAACCCGCACCACGCCTACCTGGTCGGCAACCGCTTCGTCCTGCTCAAGCGCGGCGCGATGGCCGGCAGCCACACCAAGTCCGAGATCACCCTGGAGGAGCTGACGCGCCAGATGGCGGGCGGCAGCGAGCTGGAACAGCTCAGCCACGAGCTGGCCGCCGCCCCCGCCCCCGACCACCTGGGCGGCCACCCCACCCGCTGAGCGGGAGCCCGCACCGCGTCGCGCCGCCCCGTGCCGCGGTGCGCGCCCCGGCGCGGGTGATGCACAATCGCACGGCGGGCCGCGCCCGCACCCCGACCACGTACGCCGAGGCCACCGGCCTCCCGAGACCCGCAGGGACGAGACGACTCTTGCGCGCACGCAGCGCCGGCCACGGCGAGAGGGCACACCGATGAGCACATACCGCGAACGGGTGCATCGTGGCTCGGCAAGAGCCACCGTGCTGCGCACCGTCGGCACCCGCGAGCGCCGCTCGCACCTGACCGCCCCCCGCGTCCCCACCGTCGGCATCGACATCGGCGGCACCAAGGTCATGGCGGGCGTCGTCGACGCGGACGGCACCATCCTGGAAAAGCTCCGCACCGAGACGCCCGACAAGTCCAAGAGCCCCAAGGTCGTCGAGGACACCATCACCGAGCTGGTGCTGGACCTCTCCGACCGGCACGATGTGCACGCGGTGGGCATCGGCGCGGCCGGCTGGGTGGACGCCGACCGCAGCCGGGTGCTGTTCGCCCCCCACCTGAACTGGCGCAACGAACCGCTGCGGGACCGCTTGGCGGGCCGCCTCGCCGTCCCCGTCATGGTCGACAACGACGCCAACACCGCCGCCTGGGCGGAGTGGCGCTTCGGCGCGGGCCGCGGCGAGGACCACCTCGTCATGATCACGCTCGGTACGGGCATCGGCGGCGCCATCCTGGAGGACGGCGCGGTCAAGCGCGGCAAGTACGGCGTGGCCGGCGAGTTCGGCCATATGCAGGTCGTGCCGGGCGGCCACCGCTGCCCGTGCGGCAACCGCGGCTGCTGGGAGCAGTACAGCTCGGGCAACGCGCTGGTGCGCGAGGCCAAGGAGCTGGCCGCGGCCGACTCCCCGGTCGCGTACAACATCATCGACCGGGTCGGCGGCCGCATCCCCGACATCACCGGACCGCTGATCACCGAGCTGGCCCGGGAGGGCGACGCGATGTGCGTCGAACTCCTCCAGGACATCGGCCAGTGGCTCGGCGTGGGCATCGCCAATCTCGCCGCCGCCCTGGACCCCTCCTGCTTCGTCATCGGCGGTGGCGTCAGCGCCGCCGACGACCTGCTGATCGGGCCCGCCAGGGACGCCTTCCGCCGCACCCTGACCGGCCGCGGCTACCGCCCCGAGGCCCGTATCGCCAAGGCCCAGCTGGGCCCGGAGGCCGGGATGGTCGGCGCCGCCGATCTGGCACGCCTGGTCGCCCGCCGCTTCCGCCGCGCCAACCGCCGCCGCGTCGAGCGCTATGAGCGCTACGAGCGGTCGGGCCGCCGATGACCGATCTGGAAACCCCGCACGTGACCGACGACCGCACCCCCCGCCCCTCGCCCGCCGCGGGCAGGCCCGCCGCGTCCAAGAAGCGCCGCTGGCTCACCGCGGTCATCGTCTTCCTGCTGATCGCGATCCCGGCCGGCTACATCGTCATCTCCGCCCAGCAGAGCCGCGAGGGCGGCCAGAACAAGGAGGAGGAGGCCGCGTCCACCGGGCTCTACAACGACTTCCCCTCCAAGCTCCAGATGCGCACGTACAACGTCCCGGTCCCCGAGGGGTCGACGCCGGTGTACTACTTCGAGACCAACTCCTGGAAGACCAGCTCGCTGTTCGTGCAGTTCAGGACCAACGACTGGGGCCTGAACCACTTCCTGCAGACCTACGGCCAGTCGCCCGCGGCGCTCAAGCAGGGCGAGGTCACCATCACCCGGTCCCAGGCCGCCCAGGTCGGCTGGGACTTCACCAGCGGCGGCAGCTGGGCGGGCACCACCCACCGGCAGAAGCCCCCGCAGCCCTCCCAGAACATCACCGTCAACTTCGACGAACCGGGCCACCCCGTGGTCTATGTCGTCTCGACCGTCACGTTCTGAGAGTAGGCGCGCACCGACCGGCCGGCCCGAGAAGTTGATCTGTGAAATGGGGCACGGCCAAGGTCTGACACGTTTCAACAAGTCGGGCATCGGGCCCCGCTCCTCCTGACCCGGGTGTCAGGAACGGGCCCTTCGGTCGGTAGCGTGGCCCGGGTGAGCGAGAAGACCCTGCAGCACCGGATCGACGGCCCCGACGACGCCCCCGTACTCGTACTGGGCGCCTCGCTCGGAACGACGTGGCACATGTGGGATCGGCAGATACCCGAGCTGACCCGCCACTGGCGCGTCATCCGCTTCGACCTGCCCGGCCACGGCGGTTCCCCCGCGCACCCGGCCTCCTCCGTCGCCGAGCTGGCCGACCGCCTGGTGGCCACCCTGGACGCGCTGGGCGTGGACACCTTCGGCTACGCGGGCTGCAACATCGGCGGCGCGATCGGCGCCCAGCTCGCGCTCACCCGCCCCGGGCGCGTCACCTCGCTCGCCCTGATCTCCTCCTCGCCCCGGTACGGCACCGCCGACACCTGGCGCCAGCGCGGTGTGGTCATCCGTACCAACGGACTCGACCCGATCGCCCGCACCGCGCCCGAGCGCTGGTTCACGCCGGGCTTCGCCGGAGCCCAGCCCGCCATCGTCGAGTGGGCCGTCCAGATGGTGCGCACCACCGACCCCGGCTGCTACATCGCCGCCTGCGAGGCGATGGCCGCCTTCGACGCGCGCTCCTCGCTCGGCCGCATCGGGGTCCCGACCCTGGTCGTCGTCGGCTCCGAGGACCAGGTCACCCCGACCACCGACGCCCGCGCCCTGGTCGCGGGGATTCCCGACGCGGGCCTCGCGATGGTGCCCGGCACCTCCCATCTCGCGCCCGTGGAGCAGCCCGCCGCCGTCACCGAGCTGCTGATCCGGCACTTCTCCACCTCCTGGCAGGACAAGCCCGGCGCCGCGGGACCGGCCGCGATCAACGCCGCGGCGCCCAAGCCGGTGCTGGCGCCCGCGCCGCCCCCGCCGCCCGCCGCGCCCCCGGCCATAGAGTCCGGCGCGGCCCAGCCGGAGATGGTGCGCAACGGCACCTACGAGCAGGGCATCAAGGTCCGCCGCGAGGTTCTGGGCGACGCCCATGTGGACCGCGTCGAGGCCGGCACCGACGACTTCACCGGCGACTTCCAGGAGTTCATCACTCGCTACGCGTGGGGCGAGCTGTGGAACCGGCCCGGCCTCGACCGCCGTACCCGCAGCATCATCACGCTGACCGCGCTGGTCGCCCGCGGCCACAGCGAGGAGGTCGCCCTGCACACCCGGGCGGCGCTGCGCAACGGCCTGACCCCCGCCGAGATCAAGGAACTGCTGCTGCACACGGCCGTGTACTGCGGCGTCCCCGCGGCCGGCTCCGCCTTCACCGTCGCCCAGCGCGTCATCCAGGAGGAGACGACCCCGGAGGGGTAGCCGGGCCGGCCGGGTGTACGCCGCCGGGCGGCGGCAAGATGAGCCCCATGGAACTCACCAAGAAGACCCACGCCTGTGTCCGGATGGAGAAGGACGGGCGGGTGCTCGTCATCGATCCGGGCGTCTTCAGCGAGCAGGACGCGGCCGTCGGCGCGGACGCGATCCTGGTCACCCACGAGCACGCCGACCACTTCCACGAGGACCGGCTGCGCGCCGGGATGGAGGCCAACCCCGGCGCCGAGATCTGGACGCTGGCCGCCGTCGCCGAGCAGATCTCCGCGGCCTTCCCCGGCCGGGTGCACACCGTCGGCGAGGGCGACACCTTCACCGCCGCCGGCTTCGAGGTGGAGGTGCACGGCCAGCTGCACGCCGTCATCCACCCCGACATCCCGCGGATCACCAACGTCGGCTATTTCGTGGACGGTACGGTCTTCCACCCCGGCGACGCGCTGACCGTCCCCGAGGGCCGCGCCGTCGACACCCTGCTGCTGCCCGTCCACGCCCCCTGGAACAAGGTCAGCGAGATCATCGACTACCTGCGCGAGGTCAAGCCGCGCCGGGCCGTCGACATCCACGACAGCCTCCTCCAGGACCACGCCCGCCCCCTCTACGACACCATGATCGGCAACCTCGGCGGCACCGACCACAGCCGGCTGGCCCCCGGCTCCGGCACGACGCTGGGCTGAGCGGCCGGACCGGCGGTGAGTGGGCCGACTGTCAGTGGTGTTCGGTAGGTTTACCGGCATGCGCATCGCGACCTGGAACGTCAACTCGATCACCGCCCGCCTTCCCAGGCTCCTGACCTGGCTGGAGAGCACCGGCACGGACGTGCTGTGCATCCAGGAGACCAAGTGCTCCCAGGAGCAGTTCCCCTTCGAGGAGCTGCGCGAGCTGGGCTATGAGGCGGCGGTGAACGCCACCGGCAGGTGGAACGGCGTGGCGCTGCTGTCCAAGGTGGGCCTCGAGGACGTCGTCGCGGGCCTGCCCGGCGGCCCGGAGTACGACGGCGCCCAGGAGCCCCGGGCCGTCTCGGCGACCTGCGGCGGCGTGCGCCTCTGGTCGGTGTACGTGCCCAACGGCCGCGAGCCCGACCACGCCCACTACGCCTACAAGCTGCAGTGGTTCCAGGCGCTGAAGGCGGCGATCGCCGAGGACGCCAAGGGCTCGCGCCCCTTCGCCGTCCTCGGCGACTACAACGTCGCGCCCACCGACCAGGACGTCTGGGACATCACCCTGTTCGAGGGCGCCACCCATGTCACCCCGGCCGAGCGCGCCGCCCTCGCGGCCCTGCAGGAGACGGGCCTGACGGAGGTGTACCCCCGGGCGCTGAAGTACGACGTGCCCTTCACCTTCTGGGACTACCGCAACCTCGGCTTCCCGAAGAACCGCGGAATGCGCATCGACCTGGTCTACGGCAACGAGCCCTTCACCAAGGCGGTCACCGACTCCTACGTCGACCGCGAGGAGCGCAAGGGCAAGGGCGCCTCGGACCACGCGCCGGTGGTCGTCGACCTGGAGGTGTGACCGCGCGGGCTTGGGGCCTGCCCGGCGGATCAGGGCCGGCCGGCCCCGAGGTCAGTGCCGCGCCGGTACGAGCTTGCGCAGATCGATGGATGCGGCGACCGCCCGCAGCCCCGCGTCGCCGGGGTGCAGGTGGTCGCCGCTGTCGTAGGCGGGCCGGATGCGCTGCGGGCGGGCCGGGTCGCGCAGTACGGCGTCGAAGTCCAGTACGGCGTCGAAGTCCCGCCTGCCGCCGGACCGCAGATAGGCGTTCACCGCCTCGCGCCGCTCCTGCGCCACCGCCGTGCAGTCGCCGTAGCCCTCGCAGGGCGCGATGGTCGCGGCGACCGCCCGCAGCCCGTACGCGTGCGCCCGGCGCGCGATGGCCCGCAGCCCCGCGACGACCTCCTGCGCCGAGGTGCCCCAGCGCACGTCGTTGATGCCTTCGAAGACCACGACCGTACGGGCCGCGGTCTGCGCCAGAACGTCCCGCTCCAGACGGTGCTGGGCGCTCACCCCGCCCAGGTCCGTGCTGACGCCCTCGCCCGGATAGCGGTCGCTGGCCACGCGGTTGGCGGAGATGCCCTGGTTGACCACCCCGTAGCGGGGCAGGGCGCGCTGGGTCTGGAAGCGGCGGGCCAGCAGATCGGGCCAGCGGCGGTTGGCGCCGACGGTGGACTTGACCCCGTCGGTGATCGAGTCGCCGAGCGCCACCACCGTCCCGGGCCCGCCCTGGACGTCGATCCCGGTCAGC
The DNA here is from genome assembly GCF_058245575.1 of Streptomyces sp. UF-297. NCBI lineage: Bacteria > Bacillati > Actinomycetota > Actinomycetes > Kitasatosporales > Streptomycetaceae > Streptomyces > Streptomyces sp. UF-297. The sequence continues at coordinate 164,061 of NZ_JBSIBZ010000003.1, forward strand.
AGCGGCCAGGTGCCCAGTGTCCCGGGGTAGGCCGCGGCGCCCTGCTCACCCGTACGGTTCCCGCTGCCCGGCGCGCTCAGGTACGAGCGCTGGATGGCCTCCTTGTGCACCGGCGCGGCCGTGACCGTGCCCGGCAGGTGGATGCTCACCAGCAGGTTGGTGCCGGCGGGCACGGTGAAGCCGGACGGGTCGCTGAAGGCCTGCGCCCCGGCGGGGATCGTTGTCCCCGCCCGGCCGCCGAAGGTCAGCGGCACCGGCTTGGCCGCAGCCCGCGCGCCCTGTCCCTGGACGGCCAGGCTCGCCGCCCCGATGCGGACGGGTGCCGCCGCGAAGGTGTTCTCCAGCCGGATGCGGGCGCGCGGACCGCCGGCGCCGGAGTGCACCACCAGCCGCAGCGTCTGGTCCCGCCACGGCCCCACCGCCGTATAGCCCGAGGTGCTGGCCGCCCAGCTGCCGGTGCGGCCGGGCGCGGCGCTGCGTACCGCCACCGCGAAGACATGCAGATCGACGCCCGGGCCCGGGTCCCTGGGCAGGACCACGGACGCCACCTCCCGCCCCGCCACCAGCGGCACCCCGACCGCGTACAGCCGGGCCCGCCCCGCCTGCTGCCCGCCGGGCGTGTTGATGTGCGGCAGCGTCACGGCCCTGGTGGCCGCCGGTCCCGTGCGCCAGTCCGGCGCGCTCAGGGTGAAGCTGCTGTGCGACCCGTCCCGGTAGCGCACCGTGCCCGCTCCCGAGGCCTGGCCTCCGGTGCCCGCCACCAGGAAGGAGAGCGCCTCGCCGCGCCCGCCGACCCGTACGGCCTGGCCGTTGGCCCGTACGTTGTCCGCTTCACCGGCCGCCCGGCGCGGCCAGGTCAGCCGCGCCGCGTCGATGGCCAGAACGCGCCCCGGCGTCCAGCCGGCCGCAGCGAGGTCCCGCGCGGACAGCGAGCGGCCCGCGCCGTCGAAGTCCGCCTCGCCGGGTCTGGAGTCGTCGCTGACCGCGGTGTTGTCGAAGTGTCTGTCCAACGGCACGGGTTCGCCGGTGAGTTGGACGGGTGCGGCGAGTGCCGGGGCGGCGGGGACGGCCGCGCCGGCGAGGGTGAGGGCAAGGGCCGTGGCCCAGGGGCTGACACGCATGGGTGATTCCCTCCGATGGCGTCAACGGGCAGGAGATCAGCATGGATCGGGCGAAGTACTGCGATCCGACCGAAGCGCCATGAAAGTAGGGAGACGGGCGGGGGGCGTCAAGACGACAAGCGGGTCACGGTTGCGCCGCGCGCCTGTGGCAGGGGCCCCCACCCGGATGGGACGCTACGCCACATGAACCTGTCTTTCCTGGACAAGTGGCGCAAGCGCCCGGAATCCAGCCCTTCCGCGAGTTGTGCCAATCCCCTGGACGAGGACCACGAGAGCACCGCCGAACTGCTCTCCGAGTGCGAGCTGCTGCGTGCCCAGGCCGAGACCGCCGGAGTGGAACTGGACGACTCCGTACGGTCGTTGGAGGCGCTGGACCAGTTGCTGCCCGCCTGGCGCGAGGACCAGGAGGTCCTCCCGTGGCTCGGTAACGACGCCGGCCTGTATCTGGGCACGGTCCTGGTCCGTACGGTTCCCGGGGCCCGCTGGCAGGTGTGGCCCGGCGGGCAGCCGGTGGTGAAGCTGGCCTCCGGCCGGCGGGTCGATGTGGTGGCGGCGGGCCACGAGTGGGCGGAGAACGGCGCCCCCGAACTCTCCCAGCTCTACGCGGAGGCCGCCGAGAAGTGACCCAGGGGCCCGCCGCCGCGGCGGGCTAGACGAACGCGATGTCGTACTCCAGCCGCCAGCGGTCGGCGCGTACGACGATGTCCGAAGTCTCCACGGCCCGCCCGTCGGCGTCGAAGTGCGTGCGCTCCACGACCGTGACGCACTGCCCCGGCGAACAGCCCAGCGTCTCGGCCTCGGGGCTGGAAGCGGGCCGGGACCCCACCCGCTCCTCGGCCCTGACCACCCGGATTCCGATGGCGGCCATCCGCCCGCGCACCCCCCTGCGGGCATAGGGCCCGCACTCGGGGAAGACGACATCGGTCCCCTCGGTGATGACCAGCGGCTCCCAACTCGTCGCCAGTTGTACGGGCTGACGGTTGGCCAGATATTCGTAGCTGGAGCACACCACGCTCGCCCCCGGCGCGATGCCCAGCCGCTTGGCCACCCGCTCCGGCGCCGCTTCGGTGGCCGAGGAGGCCTCCCACGTCAGCGGCGTACCGTCGGGCGACCCCTCCAGGGTGATACGCGCGGCGAAGGGGGAGTCCACCGCGCCGGTGGAGCGCAGCAGCGTCCCGATCGGCGCCCGGTCGGTCACGAACACCCCGCGCCCGAACTGCCCTTCCGCGTAGCCTGCGGCCTTCAGGACCCGCACCGCCCGGTCCACGGTCTGGTCGCTGGCCTCGTACGCCCGCTTCAGCTCGGACCGGGAGGGGATCCGTGAGCCCACCGCGAGGGCCCCTTCGTCGATCTGGCGGCGCAGATCGTCGGCGATGCGCTGGAAGACAGGCCTGTTGTCACCCATGCCCGACAGGCTAGGTACGCAGGCGTTCTCTGTGTACCTAGGACATCTGACGGTCCATCGAACGTGCGTATGTCGCCGCCACTCAAGGCCCAGAGCGGCTTAGGTCGCTATTGCGCGTGTCAATGGTGAAATGCCGCTTTCGCGCCGGTAGTTTGCGGACTCTCCGCTGTACGGATGAGAGTGGGCAGGGCTGCATATGGCCGGTGAAGCGCTGATTGAACTGCGCGGGGTCAACAAGCACTACGGGAAACTGCATGTCCTCCAGGACATCGACCTCACCGTCGGCCGCGGGGAGGTGGTAGTGGTCATCGGCCCCTCCGGTTCCGGGAAATCCACCCTGTGCCGGACCATCAACCGCCTGGAGCCGATCGAGTCGGGGACCATCACGCTGGACGGCCGGCCGCTGCCCGAGGAGGGGCGCGCGCTGGCCAGGCTGCGGGCCGAAGTGGGCATGGTCTTCCAGTCCTTCAACCTCTTCGCGCACAAGACCGTGCTGGCCAACGTGATGCTGGCGCCCGTCAAGGTGCGCAAGCGCAAGAAGGAGGACGCCGAGCAGCGGGCCCGCGAACTGCTGGACCGGGTGGGGCTGGCCTCCCAGGCGGAGAAGTACCCCGCCCAGCTCTCCGGCGGTCAGCAGCAGCGGGTGGCCATCGCCCGCGCCCTGGCCATGGACCCCCTGGCACTGCTCTTCGACGAGCCCACCTCGGCCCTCGACCCGGAGATGATCAATGAGGTGCTGGAGGTCATGCAGCAGCTCGCCCGGGACGGCATGACGATGGTCGTGGTCACCCACGAGATGGGTTTCGCGCGCTCGGCCGCCAACCGCGTCGTCTTCATGGCGGACGGCCGCATCGTGGAGGACCGCACCCCCGAGGAGTTCTTCACCGCGCCCGAGAGCGACCGCGCCAAGGACTTCCTCTCCAAGATCCTCAAGCACTGAGGGGGTGCCATGAACACGACCCGACGCTCCCTCGCGGCCCTCGCCGTCACCTGTCTGGCCCTGCTCGCCGCCGCCTGCGGCAAGGAGGGCAGCCCGCCCGCCAAGGGCCCCAAGGGCAGCCAGCTCCCCAGGTACGAGGTCGCCACCGGCTTCGAACTGCCCGACTCCGGCACGTGGAAGCGGGCCAAGAGCCGCGGCCGGCTGGTCGTCGGCGCCAAGGAGGACCAGCCCTACCTGGGCGAGAAGGACCCCGCCACCGGCACCTACTCCGGCTTCGACATCGAGATCGCCAAGATGATGTCGGCCTCCCTCGGCTTCGACCCGAAGACCATCGCGTTCAAGACCATCGCGTCCGCCAACCGCGAGACGGCCCTGCAGAACGGCCAGATCGACTACTACGTCGGCACCTACACCATCAACGACAAGCGCAAGAAGCTGGTCGGCTTCGGCGGCCCGTACTACATGGCGGGCCAGGGCCTGCTCGTACGGCACGACGAGGACGACATCAAGGGCCCCCAGGACCTGGACGGCAAGCGGGTCTGCTCGGCCGCGGGATCCACCCCCTACCAGCGCATCAAGGCCGACTACCCCAAGGCCGTCCTGGTCGCCTACGACACCTACTCGGTGTGCGTGGACAACCTCCTCACCTACCAGGTCGACGCGGTCACCACCGACGACGCGATCCTGCTGGGCTACGCGGCCAAGGTGCCCGACGAGCTGAAGCTGGTGGGCAAGCCCTTCTCCAAGGAGCCCTACGGCATCGGCGTCCCGCGCGGTGACAACGCGCTGCGCTTCGCCCTGGACGAAGCCCTGGCCGCCCACGAGAAGAACGGCGACTGGAAGAAGGCCTACGACGCGACGCTGGGCCTGTCCGGCGAACCGGCCCCGCAGCCGCCCGCGATCGACCGCTACCCGGCGAGCTGAGGAGTCACAAGCCCGCGATGAACGTTCTCCTCGACAACTTCTCCCTCTACGGCAAAGGACTGCTCGGCACCGTCGAGCTCACCGTCCTCGCCTCGCTGCTCGCGCTCGTCCTCGGGATCCTGATGGCGGCCTTCCGCGTCGCGCCCGTCGGCTCGCTGCGGGTCTTCGGCACCGTATGGGTGACGGTGCTGCGCAATACGCCCCTGACGCTGCTGTTCTTCGCGGTGCTGCTGGGGCTGCCGCGCTTCGGGCTCGTTCTGCCCTTCCAGGTCTTCGCCGTCCTGGCGCTGGGCTGCTACACCTCCGCCTTCATCTGCGAGGCGGTGCGCAGCGGCATCAACACCGTGCCGGTGGGGCAGGGCGAGGCGGCCCGGAGCCTGGGGATGACCTTCGCCCAGACCCTCGGCGACGTGGTGCTGCCACAGGCCTTCCGCTCGGTGATCCCGCCCATCGGCTCCACGCTGATCGCGCTCGCCAAGAACTCCGCGATCGCCGGCTCCTTCAGCGTCGTGGAACTGCTGGGCACCTACAAGACGCTCAACGAGCTGGGCTACAGCATCATCTGGTCCTTCATCTGGATCGCCGTGGGCTACCTGATCGTGACGTTGACCATCAGCGCGATTTTCAACGTGCTGGAGAAGCGCTGGGGAGTGGCCCGATGAGTGAGCGAAGCGAGCGAATCAGTAGAAGGCGCGCACGGTGCGCATGCCCGTCCGAGCGTAGCGAGGCCGGAGCATGAGCACTTCAGGTACTGCCCTCTATGACATTCCGGGGCCGCGGACCAGGCGGCGGCACCGGCTCTACGGGATCGCGGCGAGTGTCGCGATTCTCGCGATCGTCGGCTGGATCGTCTATCTCCTGTTCGACACCGGCCAGTTCACCGCGCAGAAGTGGACTCCCTTCGAATACAAGGGAATTCAGGAGCTGCTGCTCAGGGGACTGGGCAACACGCTCAAGGCATTCGCGTACGCGGCGGTGCTCTCGCTCGCGCTCGGCGCGGTGCTGGCGGCCGGGCGGCTCTCCGATCACCGGCCGGTGCGCTGGGTGTGCACGCTGCTGGTGGAGTTCTTCCGCGCGATGCCCGTGCTGGTCATGATCTTCTTCATCTATGTGGCGCTGAAGGCCGAGCCGCTGTACGCCCTGGTCGCCGGGCTCACGCTCTACAACGGCTCGGTGCTGGCCGAGGTCTTCCGTACCGGCATCAACTCCGTGGAGCGCGGCCAGAAGGAGGCGGCGTACGCACTGGGCATGGGCAAGACGCAGGTCATGACGCATGTGCTGGTGCCGCAGGCGGTACGCGCCATGCTGCCGACGATCATCAGCCAGCTGGTGGTCGCGCTCAAGGACACCTCGCTGGGCTACCTGATCACCTACGAGGAGTTCCTGCACGCGGGCAAGCTGATCGCCTCCAACCTCGACTACGACCTGCCCTTCATCCCCGTCGTCATGGTCATCTCGCCCATCTACATCGGGATGTGCATGCTGCTGTCGTGGTTCGCCAACTGGATGGCCAAGCGGCAGAAGAGGAATCCGAAGGTGGAGGCGGCGGAGGTGGGGGCTCCGGAGCCGGGCACGCTGCTGCCCGGTGGGCACAAGCCGTAAAGGAATGGTCCTCAAGCGCCGGACGGGCTGGATTCTCCAGCCCGTCCGGCGTTTGTCATCGCCTCAGTACTCGTCTGGACAGGAAATTGCCCAGGAGCTGGGCGAGTTGGACCAGGGCTATGAGGATCAGGACGGTCACCACCATGACGCGGGTGTCGAAGCGGAGGTAGCCGTGGGTGATGGCGAGGTTGCCGACGCCTCCGCCGCCCACCGTGCCCGCGATGACCGAGAAGTCGATCAGGGCGACGAGCATGAAGGTCATGCCGAGGATCAGCGGGCCGAGGGCCTCGGGGACCAGCACCGTCAGCAGGATGCGGATACGGCTGGTGCCCATCGCGCGGGCCGCCTCGATCACCCCCGGCTCCACGCCCAGCAGGTTGCTCTCCACGATCCGGGCCACGCCGAACATCGCGATCACCGTCATCGGGAAGATCACGGCGTCGGTGCCCACCGCCGTACCCATCAGCGAGCGGGTCAGCGGGTTCAGCACGACGATCGCGATCAGCGCCGGGACCGGGCGGATGACGTTGACCAGGAAGCTCAGTACGGCGAAGAGCGCCCGGTTGTGGAAGATGCCGCCCTTGCGGGTGGCGTACAGCGCCAGGCCCACCACCAGGCCGAGCACGCTGGAGAGCACCAGCGTGGCCAGCACCATGTAGACCGTCTGGCCCGTCGCCTCAATGATCTTGGGCCAGACCAGGCTCCAGTCCTGATGCATTACGCGCTCACCGCCTTGCGCGGGACGTCGAGTTCGGCCAGTACGGCCTCGGCGACCGCGTCCTGGACGCCGTGCTCGCGCAGCAGCCGGGGCAGCAGGTCCAGCACCGGCGAGGCCTGGACGGCGGCGCGCACGAACGCCTGGGTGGTGGGGTGCTGGGGGCGGGTGAAGACCTCGTGCACCGGGCCGCTCTCCACGATCCGGCCGGCGTCCATCACGGCGACCCGGTCGCAGACCGCGCTGACCACTTCCATCTCATGGGTGATCAGCACGATCGTCACGCCCAGCTCGGAGTTGACGCGCCGGAGCAGCGCGAGCACCTCCTGGGTGGTCTGCGGGTCCAGCGCCGAGGTCGCCTCGTCGCAGAGCAGTACGCCGGGCGAGGTCGCCAACGCCCTTGCGATGCCCACGCGTTGGCGCTGGCCGCCGGAGAGCTGCTCGGGGTAGCGGCGGGCGTGCTCTTCCAGGCCCACGAAGCGCAGGGCCTCGGTGGCCTTGGCGTGTGCTTCGGGGCGCTTGAGGCCGGACTGGCGCAGCGGGTAGGCGACATTGCCGAGCACCGTACGGGAGCGGAACAGGTTGAACTGCTGGAAGACCATGCCGATGTCGCGGCGGGCGGAGCGCAGTTGGCGCTCCCCGAGCGCGGTCAGCTCCTGACCGCCCACGGTGACCGTGCCCTCCGTGGGCGTCTCCAGTACATTGATCAGCCGCAGCAGGGTGGACTTCCCCGCGCCGCTGTGCCCGACGACGCCGAACACCTCGCCGCGCTCGACGGTGAGGTCGACCGCGTCCACGGCCCGTACGGCGCCGTCGAACTCCTTGCTCACGGCGCGCAGTTGAATCATCTCGGTGCTCATCGGGTCACCGCTTCAGCTGCTGGGCGACGCGCTTGAGCTCCTTTTCCAGCTCGGCCTGCGAGAGGTCGAGGTGGACGCCGGTGCCGTTGGCGTAGCGCTGGTAGTCGTCCTGGACCGGCTTGCTCGCGTACAGCTCGGCGATCTTCGCGAAGTCCTTGTTGCCCTTGTCCTCGGCCCGCGCGGCGATGACGTTGATGTACGGGCGGATCTCGGGGTCCCTGGGGTTGTCGCGGAACAGCGCGGTCTTGGCGTCGATCTTGGCGAGGCCGGCCACCCCGTCGTTGATGACCGCGGCGTCCACGTCCGCCAGCAGCCGCGGCGTCTGCTGGGCGTTGACCGGGGTGAACTTCAGGTGCTTGGGGTTCTTGGCGATGTCGTCGGCCGTGGCGTACAGGCCGGTGCCCTTCTTCAGCTCGATCAGCTCGGCCCGGGCCAGCAGGTGCAGGGCGCGGCCCTCGTTGGCGGGGTCGTTGGGGTGCGCTATCTGCGCGCCGTCCGGGAGGTCCTGGAGCCTTTTCAGCTTCTTGGAGTAGATGCCCAGAGGTACGACGTTGGTGGCCGACAGCGGCACGATGTCGGTCTTGTTCTCGATGTTGGACTGGGCCAGGAAGACCAGGTGCTGGAAGGCGTTGAGGTCGATGTCGCCCGCGGCGAGGGCCTTGTTGGGCAGTGCGTAGTCGTCGAAGGTGACGATCTCGACGTCCAGGCCCTGCTTCTTGGCCTCGGCGGCCAGCGTCGTCCACTCCTCGGCGTCCCCGCTGACCCCGACCTTGATCGTCTTGTCGCCGGAGCCGAACAGGCCGCAGCCCGAGGCGAGGAGGGCCAGCGCGGTCGCGGCGGCGGCCGCCATGACGGCGCGGCGGCCGGAAAGGGTGCGCGAGCGGTGCGGGGACATGGTGATCACTCCAGTGATGTGGACAGCGGTGTGCGTAAGGGGGCTTCAGCCGGCGAAGTGGCAGGCCGCGCTGTGGCCGGGGCCGTGCTCCGTGGGGGCCGGACGCTGCTCCTCGCAGCGGGCGCGGCGCTCGGCGCCGAGCGTGGCGTACAGCGGACAGCGGCCGCGGAAGCCGCAGCCGGTGTGCCGCTGGGTGGGGCTGGGCGGGTCCCCGGCGAGCAGGATGCGCGACCTGGCGCGCTCGCGTACGGGGTCCGGCAGCGGGACGGCGGACAGCAGGGCCTGGGTGTACGGGTGGCGGGGCGCGCCGAACACCTCGGCCACCGGGCCGTGTTCGACGGTGCGGCCCAGATACATCACGCTCACCCGGTCGGCGATGTGCCGTACCACGGACAGGTCGTGCGAGACGAACAGGTAGGACAGGCCCAGGCGTTGTCTGATCCCGGTGAGGAGGTTGAGGATGCCCGCCTGCACGGAGACGTCCAGCGCCGAGACCGGCTCGTCCAGGACCAGCAGCGCGGGCTCCACGGCCAGTGCGCGGGCGATGCCGATGCGCTGGCGCTGGCCGCCGGAGAACTCGTGCGGATAGCGGCCCGCGTGCTCCTCGTCCAGGCCCACCAGGCGCAGCAGTTCGGGAATCCGCGCGGCGATGCGGTCGCGGGGTGCGCCCTGGGCGCGCAGCGGCTCGGCGACGATCTCGCCGACGGGCAGCCGGGGGTCCAGGCTCGCCATCGGGTCCTGGAAGACCAGCTGCACCTGGCCGCGCAGCGACTGGCGCTCGCCGCGGCCGAGTTCGCGGGTGTCGCGGTCCAGGAGGCGGACGCTGCCGGACTCGGGTGCGGCCAGGCCCAGGATCTCCAGCAGCGTGCTCGACTTGCCGGAGCCGGACTCGCCGACCAGCCCCAGCGTCTCCCCGCGCCGGATGTCCAGGTCGACGCCGTCCACGGCGTACACGCTGCCGGCCCGGCGCTTGAGGACGGAGCCCTTGAGGACGGGGAAGGTCCTGGTGAGGTCCTGGACCTGGAGGACGGGCGGGAGGTGGGTGCGGGGGAGGGCGGGGCCTGGGGCGGCAGGTGCGCCGTCGGCCGGTATTCCTTCGGCTGAGGCTCCGGCGGTCGGTGTCGCGTCGGCCGCTGGTGTGCCGGTGGCGGGCCGCGGTGCGAAGACGGCCGCCGCGTCCAGTGCGCGCTCGGCGATCTGTGCGGTGCGCAGGCAGGCGGCGAGGTGGTCGTCGGGAGAGGGCGCCTGCGCGGTGGGGGCCGGGGGTGCGTCGGCGTGGTCGGACGGCGTGGCGAGGCGCAGGAGCGGGGGTTCGCTCGTACGGCACTCCTCCTCGGCCAGCGGGCAGCGGGGCGCGAAGGCGCAGCCGGCGGGGAGGGCGTGCAGCGGCGGCGGGCTGCCGGGGATCGGGACGAGCGGGGCGCGCTCCCGCCCCGCGGGGCCGCCCTTCTCCGCGTCGTCGTCGAGGCGCGGGACCGCGCCCAACAGGCCCATGGTGTACGGCATATGGGGCGTGGCGAACAGGTCCGGTGCCGTCGCGGACTCCACCACCCGCCCCGCGTACATCACGGCGACCCGGTCCGCCATCCCCGCGATCACCCCGAGGTCGTGGCTGACCAGCAGCAGGGCGGCGCCGGTCGCGCGTTGGGCGGTGCGCAGCACGTCCAGGACCTGGGCCTGGACGGTGACGTCCAGGGCGGTGGTCGGCTCGTCGGCGAGGATCACCTCGGGGTCGTTGGCGATGGCCATGGCGATCATGGCGCGCTGCCGCATGCCGCCGGAGTACTCGTGCGGATAGGCGCGGGCGCGCGCGGCGGGGTCGGGGATGCCGACCAGGTCCAGGAGTTCCACGGCCCGGCGCCGTGCCTGGGCGCGGGAGACGTCCTGATGGGCGCGGACGGCCTCGGCTATCTGGTCGCCGACGCGGAAGACGGGCGTGAGGGCGGACAGCGGGTCCTGGAAGACCATGCCGATACGCGCTCCCCGCAGCCGGGACAGCGCGGCGTCCTGCGCGCCGACGAGTTCCGTCCCGGCCAGGGACACCGACCCGCGTACGCGCGCCGACTCGGGCAGCAGCCCCATGGCGGCCAGCGCCACCGTGGACTTCCCCGACCCGGACTCGCCCACCAGGCCCAGTACTTCACCCCGGTGCAGCGCCAGGTCCACCCCGCGTACGGCAGGTGCGGCGCCCTGCGGCCCGCTGAAGTCGACGTGCAGGTCCTTGAGCTGGAGCACGGGTGTCGTGTCACTTGGCTGCGAGGTCACGGACGGCTCCCTTGGAGTGGGCGAGCGGGGGCGCCGCCTTGGGGTGGCGGTGGGTGCGGCGTGTGCGGGAGGTGGGGTCGAGGGCGTCGCGGAGGCCGTCGCCGAGGAAGTTGACGGCGAGGACGAACAGGACGAGAAGGGCGGCGGCGAAGAAGAACATCCAGGGGTAGGTGAGGGCGGCCGAGGTGCCGTCGGCGATGAGGGTCCCCAGGGAGACGTCGGGGGGCTGGACGCCGAAGCCGAAGTAGGACAGGCCCGTTTCGCTCATCACGGCGCCGCCCACCGCGATGGTGGCGTCGACGATGAGGAAGGAGGCGATGTTGGGGAGGATGTGGCGGACGATGATGCGGAACGGGTGCACGCCCATGAGGCGGGCGGCCCGTACGAAGTCCCGGTCCCTGAGCGAGCGCGTCATCGAGCGCACCACCCTGGCGGTGATCATCCAGCCGAAGACGGCCAGCAGCGCGACGAAGGCCGGCCAGCTCGCCGAGCGCAGCCGCGGCGAGATGACGGCGATGATCAGGAAGGCCGGGAAGACCAGCAGCAGATCGACGAACAGGGTGATCAGCCGGTCGGTCCAGCCGCCGAAGTAGCCCGCGCAGGCCCCGGCGAGGGAGGCGAGCACGGTGGAGAAGAGGGCCACCAGCAGGCCGATCAGCAGGGACTTCTGCAGGCCGCGCAGGACCTGGGCGAACACGTCCTGGCCGATGCTGTTGGTGCCGAACCAGTGCGTGGCGGAGGGCGGTTCGCGCAGTGCGGTGTAGTCGAGGTCCGTATGGCTCCAGGGCGTCAGGAGCGGGCCGAGGAAGGCGAGGAGGAAGAGCAGCGCGAGGACGGCCGCGCCGGCGACGGCGTTGGGGTTGCGCAGGGCGCGGCGCAGGACGACGTGGGTCATGGGGCAGTGGCTCCGGCTCGGTTCGTGCGGACGCGCGGGTCCAGGGCGGCGTGCAGGACGTCGGCCAGGAAGCCGGAGAGCAGCACCATCACCGCCGCGAAGAGGTTGACCGCGACCACGGAGTTGATGTCGCTCTTGCCGACCGCGTCGATGAACCAGGACCCCATGCCGTGCCAGCCGAAGACCTTCTCGGTGAAGGCGGCGCCGGTGAACAGCGCGAGGAAGCCGTACGCGAAGAAGGTGGACATGGGCACGAGCGCGGTGCGCAGGCCGTGCCGCAGGACGGCGGTGCGCTTGCGCAGCCCCTTGGCGCGGGCGGTGCGCAGGAAGTCCGAGCCCAGCACGTCCAGCATGGTTCCGCGCTGGTAGCGGCTGTAGGCGGCGGCCGTGCCGAGCGCGATGGCGAGGGTGGGCAGCAGGAGATGGACCGCGCGGTCCCCCAGGAGGGTCGCGAAGTCACCGGTCAGGCCGGGGGTCTTCTCGCCGGTGAAGGAGATGATCTCGCGGCCCGCCGCTGCGTTGACCTTGATGGTGCCGACCTTGAGCAGGACGGCGAGCAGGAAGGTGGGGGTGGACAGGAGGAGGAAGGCCAGCAGGGTGACGGCCCGGTCGGAGAGGCGGTACTGGCGGATCGCGCCCCACGTGCCCAGCAGGACCCCGGCCAGGACGCCCAGCGCCGTACCCGCCAGCAGCAGCCGCAGGCTCACCCAGATCCGGCGCCCGAACTCCTCGCCGACGCTGCTGGAGTCGATGGTGCGGCCGAAGTCGCCGCGCAGCGCGTGCGTCAGCCAGCTGCCGAAGCGCTCCCACAGCGGGGTGCGGTCGTTGATGCCGAGGGCGGTGAGCTGCGCCTCCACCTGATCGGGTGGCGGCGCGGGCTGGCGGCCCTCGAAGTAGCCGCGCGGGGACAGCGCGAGCGAGGACAGGGCGTACGAGATCACGACGGCCAGCGCCAGCAACAGAGCGTAATAACCGAGGCGTTTGGAGAGATGGGCCAGCACGGGCGGAAGTCCTTCGGGAAGCGGTGCGGTCAGCGACGCTATCCCACGGATCGGCCCGGGTGCTGCGGCAGCGTAAACCCTTTATTGCAGCTTCAATAAAACCTCTGAGCTGGGCATTTGCAGGGGTCCCGACCGGCTTACGGTGCCTGGGGCCGCCGATCGCGCGGCCTGGCACCGACCGAGAGGAACACCGGCATGAACCGGCCCTACAGGGCGGCCGCCCTGGCCGCAGCGACCGTCTCCGCAGCAGTGGCGGTCACAGCGTGTGGCGGCCCTGCGGATTCTGCGGATTCCTCGGGTGGCGGCGCCGGGGCGCAGGCCGCGCCGAAGGCCGGCGCGCAGGACATCAACGCGCACCCGGCCGCCGACCTCAAGCAGGGTGGCACGCTGCGGATATCGATCCAGCAGTGGATCAACCAGTCCAACCGCAACCAGATCGACGGCACCCAGGGCGACGCGAGCGCGATCACCGACGCGGTGGAGCCGAACCTGTTCACCTTCGACGCCAAGGGCAAGCCGCAGCGCGACCCGGACTTCCTCGAGTCGGCGAAGGTCGTCTCCACCAGCCCGCAGATCGTGGAGTACCGGCTCAACCCCAAGGCGAAGTGGTCGGACGGAAAGCCGCTGGGCTGGAAGGACTTCGAGGCGCAGTGGAAGGCGCTCAACGGCAGTGACGAGCGCTATCAGGTCTCCGACACCGCCGGGTACGACCGCATCTCCACGGTCGAGCAGGGCGAGCGGGCCAACGAGGTGCGGGTCACCTTCAAGACCCCGTACTCCGACTGGCAGTACCTCTTCGACCCGCTGCTGCCCGCCTCCCTCAACGCCGACCCGGAGACCTTCAACAACGGCTGGAAGGGGAGGATCCCCGTCACCGGCAACGCCTGGAAGGTCGCGGGCTTCGACAAGACGGCGCAGACCATCACGCTGGTGCCGGATGCGAACTGGTGGGGCGACAAGCCCAAGCTGGACAAGATCGTGTGGTGGGTGCTGGACGAGACCGCCAAGACGGACGCCTATCTCAACAAGGAGATCGACAAGACCAACGCCATCGCGCCCGACGACTACCAGCGGCTCAAGGGCGAGAAGGGCAGCGACATCCGCATCGGGTCGCGCTGGGACCTGTCGACGATCCTGTTCAACGGGCAGCGCGGGCCGCTGAAGGACGTCAAGGTGCGCCAGGCGGTGCAGCGGGGCATCGACCGCCAGGCGATCGCGAAGGTGGCGGGCAAGGGCCTGCCCTTCGAGCCGAAGGCCATCGGCAACCACTTCTTCATGCCCGACCAGGACGGCTACCGGGACAACTCCGCCGCGTTCGCCTTCGACCCCGCGGCGGCCAAGAAGCTGCTGGACGGGGCGGGCTGGCAGGACCAGGGCGAGGGCAAGCCGCGTACCAAGGACGGCAAGGAGCTGTCCCTGGAGTACACGATGCCGGCCGACTCCAACGAACTGGCCGTCTCCCAGGCCAAGCTGGTCCAGCAGATGCTGGGCCGGATCGGCGTCAAGGTGGAGCTGCGCAAGGTGCCGGGCAACGACTTCTACGCGAAGTACCTGACCCCGGGCAACTTCGACCTGCTCCCGATCCGCACCGTGGACCGCCTCTTCCGCTCCAGCGCCTACCAGGACTTCCGGATGCCGCAGGGCAGGAACGACTACGGCAACCACGGCGGCATCTCCTCGCCGCAGATCGACAAGCTGCTGGTCCAGGCCTCGCGGACCACGGACGAGAAGGAGCAGCTCAGGCTCTACAACCAGGCCGATGCCCAGCTGTGGGAGCTGGGCCACTCCCTCCCGCTCTACCAGCGCCCGCAGATCTTCGCGGTACGGGAGGGACTGGCCAACTTCGGGGCCGGCGGCATGGCCGACGACGCGTTCGACAAGGCGGGCTGGCTCAAGTAGCCCCGCCCCTGGAGCCGTGGCCCCCGCTCCCGTACGGGCTCAGTCCCGTACGGGCACCGACACCCACGACGGGTCGGTCGCCGGTGAGGAGAAGGTGAGCTTGGCGCCGCTGGGGTTGTGCTCGATGTAGAGCGGGTCGACGGTGTCCACGACGACCGCGAGACGGTGGCCCGCCGGGACGTCGTACGCCGTGGAGAAGAGCTCGGCATCCACGCTGAAGGGCGTGCCCGGCGTCTTGTCGTGGAAGGTGAACGGCGCGTGCGTGACCAGTTTGCCCAGGCCCAGCGGGCCGACGTCGTAGAGGTAGGCGAAGCCGGTGCCGCTGCTCGCGGTGCTGGTGACGGTGGTGTGCAGCTTCGTGGTGCCGCGCACCTTCTGCCCGGAGCCGTACCGCTCGGACTGCCACACCGCGGCGTAGGAGCGCGGCAGCAGCGGGATGGCGGCCATCGGCGGGATGCGCAGGAACTGGTCCAGGATGCTGGAGAGGAAGATGGTGCCGCCGTTGGCGCCGGAGTCGAGGTTGGTGCGGATGCGCTTGCTGGCGTTCAGCGGGATCTTCCGCTGCGCCGAGGGCACCTCCTTCCAGCTCTTGTAGCTCTCGTACGCGCCCGTGGAGCGGGACTTGAGCTGCACCGGCAGCTCCTGGTCGATGCCGTTGTGCTCGCCCTTGAGGTAGCGGTCGAACCAGCGCTTGGTGCTGGTCCAGGTGTCGTTGGGCAGGCCGAGCAGGCCCGTGGCCTCGGCCGTGGCGTGGTCGCCGGGGCGGAACTCCAGGCGCTTGGGGCCCTTGAGCTTCTCGAAGAAGTCGGCGTACTGGTTGGGCGGGAAGAGGGAGTCGCCCCAGGCGTTGCCGAGCATGACGGCCGGGCCGTTGGAGTTGATCCGGTCCAGGTAGGTCGCGGGGGAGCGCTTCTTGCCCCACGCGATCATGTCCTGTTCCTTGGCGAGGTTGGAGCCGAGGAAGTCCTTGAGGATCTGGGTGAGTTCGGGGCCGGGACGGCCGGTGAGCGCTCCGGCGCCGCCGAGCACGGCCGCGGCCTGGAGGTGCTGGGTGCGGCCGCTGTAGATGGAGTCGATCAGGTTCGCCCAGCCGCTGAGCGCGGCGACGACCTTGACGCGCTTGTCGAAGGCGGAGGTCAGCAGGCTGATCCCGGCGCCGTAGGAGACCCCGCCCATGCCGATCTTCTGCGGGTCGGCGGGGGTGTTGGCCAGGGCCCAGTCGATGACCTTGGAGGCGTCCGCGATGTCCTTGGGGCCCGCCGTCTCGATCTCGCCGCCGGACTGCCAGAAGCCGCGCGAGTTGTAACCGACCACCACATAGCCGGAGTCGGCGAGCTTCTTGGCCTGCGCGAGGTACTCGACCTGCGGCATGGCCCAGCTGGTGGGCAGCACGATGACCGGGAAGCGGCGGGTGCCGTCGGCCTGGCCCGGGGTGAAGACATTGGCCTTGAGCGTGATGCCGCCCTCGCCCTGGATGTCGACGAACTTCACGGTGGCCGGGCCCGATCGGGCCGCTGAGGGGGCGGCGCCCGCCGCGGGGGCGCCGGCGAGGGCGGTGGTGGCGAGTACGGCGGCGCAGACGGTGCCGATCACGGCGCGCGGCGTGGTGCGGGAAGGGGGCATCTACGGCTCCAGATCTCTTCGGGACCCGCCCCGACCTGGGGGGTGTGGTGCGTGATGCGGGGCGGATCGAAGTGACTGGAGAGTAGGGTTTGCGGCTTACTGTTGGTAACCCGTCGGTAGGTTACGTATCGGTAACATCGGATCGATCTCCTGGAATCACCCCGGAATCACCCAGGAGACGCGGCCGCATCCCCGAGTGCCGTTAAGGGCGGATCAATTGAGGATCGAGCGGGCGTCGAGCGGGAACCGGCCGCACGCCGCCGCTCTCTGCGCGAACAAGGGGACAGGGGCCGGCCGCACCGCGGTTCGGGGCCGCCACGGAGGGCAGGTGGGCATGAACGCGCCGGACGGCGGGAGTGCGAGCCCGGTCGGCATGATCGGGCGGGTGACCATCGCCATCCCGCAGGACGGCCCCGGCGAAGTGCTGCTGGCCATCCGCGGCGGCAGCGAGGCGTTCGCGGCCTGGGCCGAGGAGTTCGTCCCCCGGCACACCCGGGTGATCGTGGTGGACTCGCTCTCGGCCCGCTCGGTCCTCGTCGCCCCCTCAGAGCCCCAGGTCCGGCCCGAACACCTCGTAGTGGATGTCCGCCGGTGCCACTCCGGCCTCCAGCAGCTGGGTGCGCGCCGCCTTCATGAAGGGGAGCGGGCCGCAGAGGTAGGCGGTGGTGCCGGCCGGTACGGACACGCGGGTGAGGTCCATCAGGCCCGTACGGTCCGCGGCCCCCTCGACGCCGGACGCGCCGGGGTGCTCGTACCAGACGTGCGAGGTGGCGTGCAGGAGCTTGCCGGTGAGCTGCTGGAGGTGGGTGCGGAAGGCGTGGGTGTGCGGGGCGCGGTCGGCGTGCGCGGCGATGATGTGGCGGGTGGAGCCGGTGGCGGCGAGGTGGGCGAGCATGCCGATCATGGGGGTGCAGCCGATGCCGGCGGAGGCCAGCAGCAGCGGCCCGTCGCCGTCGTCCAGCACCACATCGCCGAACGGGGCGCTGATCCGCAGTGTCTCGCCGCCGTGCACGGTGTCGTGCAGGTGGTTGGAGACCGCGCCCGCCGGGGTGCCGGCCGCCTCGCCGCTGACCCGCTTGACGGAGAACTGCAGGCCGCGCTCGGGGGTTCCGGAGAGGCTGTACTGGCGTATCTGCTGTGCGCCGTCGGGGAGTTCGACCTGGACGGAGACGTACTGGCCGGGCCGGGCGGGCGGCAGCGGGGCGCCGTCGAGGGGGTGCACGAAGTACGTCGCCACGTCGTCGGTCTCCTGGAAGCGGCCGACGACGCGGTACTCGCGCCAGACGTCGCCGTCCGGGACGCCGCTGCGCGCGTACAGCCGGGCCTCGATGGCGATCAGCGCGTTCGCCATCAGCCAGTAGACCTCGTCCCAGGCGGCGGCGACCTCCTCGGTGACCGCCTCGCCGAGCACCTCGGCGATGGCCTCGAAGAGGTACTTGTGCACGATCGTGTACTGGTCGGGGCGGATGCCGAGCGAGGCGTGCTTGTGGGCGATGCGCTCCAGCATCGCGTCGGGCCGGGCGTCGGGGTGCTGGACCAGGTGCGAGGCGAAGACGGCGATGGAGCCCGCCAGGGCCCGCTGCTGGGAGCCGTTGGCCTGGTTGCCGCGGTTGAACAGGTCGCGCTCCAGCTCGGGGTGGGCGGCGAACAGCTTTCCGTAGAAGAGCGGGGTGATCTCGCCGATCGCGGCTCCGACGGCGGGCAGCGTGGCCCGGACGGTTGCGGCGGACTTCGAGGACAGCATCAGTGACTCCTGTGGGGGTTCGGGGCGGCGGCAGCCAAACTTGCATATGAGATTCGCATTTGCGGGCGTGGGTGAGCGACTGCGGGCGGGCATGTTTGTCACTTTTGTGGCGCGGCTTCTCTAGTCCGTGGGGCGGGCGGTGAGGGTCAGGAGAAGGGGCCCGGTGGGGGAGCCGACGAGGTCGTCGACGGTGATGGGGTCCAGCGTGGCGAAGAACGCCTCCTGGGCCTCGCGCAGTGCGCCGCGCAGCCGGCAGGCCGCGCGCAGCGGGCAGGGCGGGTCGTCCTCGCAGCCGACCACGTCGCCGGCCCCTTCCAGCTCCCTGACCAGACGGCCGAGCGAGCCGGTGCGGCCCGCCGCGGTCAGGTGCAGACCACCGCCGCGGCCGCGCCGCGCCTCGACGATGCCCAGGTGCTGGAGTCTGCTGACGACCTTCGCGGCGTGCGTATAGGGAACCTGGACCGCGGCGGCCACCTCGCGGGTGGTCGGGGCCTCGCCCGTCTCGTCCAGTACCGCCAGGCGCATGGCGATCCGCAGCGCGATGTCGGTGCTCTTGGTCAGTCGCACCCCTTCACCGTATCTAATTGGCATCTCAGATGCCACTTTAAGGGGCTGGCTGCGCGCTCCGGGGCGGCGGTGTGCAGGCCGCCGCGGAGCGCGAGCGGAGAGGGCAGGATTCGAACCTGCGAGGGCCGCGAGGACCCGACCGGACGCGGGCGCCCGGACCCCGTTGGGCCGCTTCGGGTACCTCTCCCTGACCGACGACTCCAGAGTGCCCGACCCCGCTGACATTCGGCTGAGACGGCGGGGGCACAGGGGTGTGAAGGGCGGGCGTACGGAGGCTCACAGGCCCAGGACCGGGCCCGCTGCCCGGCAGCGGGCGGGGTGGGCCAGGGCGTCGGTGCTGTCCACGGCCTGGTCGACGGTGCCGGGGAGCCGGGCCACCGGGCCGCTCTGCCGCCTCCCGAGCCGCTCGATGAGGGCGCGTAGCGGCGGATCGGTGATCCGGGCGAGCAGCGCGGTGGTGAAGCGCGCCCCGTCCGTGACCCGGATGTCGCGCTCGTGGAACTGCCGCGGGGACGGGTCGACCTCCTCGGCCAGACCCAAGTCATTGGTGGCCAGGGCCAGTTCGCCGGCGGCGGCGCACAGGGCGGCCTCGCGGAGGCGCCAGTCGTGCGCGCGCAGGGCCGTGCGCAGCGCCGGTCCGGCCCGCCGGGCGACGGGCAGCCGCGCGAACGCCGTGCCCAGCCACTTCCCGTACGGGGCCCAGCGGCGCTCGACCAGGAAGGCCAGCCGCATCAGGTCCCGCGCCACCCGGGCCGCCAGCACCGCGCTGCCCAGATCGTCGCCCACCGCGCCCGTACGCCCCACGAACGCCTCCTCCTGCTCCACGCGGAGCCAGGCGGCGGCCAGTGCGTAGCGCCAGATGTCGTCCGGATACCAGCTCAACGCGCTCTGCCTGAGCGCAAGTTGGCCGGAAGGGTCGTGGAAGACCGGGCCCGCGGTGAGCGTGGCCAGCCGCTGGGTGGGGGTGAGCAGCCAGTCCGCCAGGCCCATGCCGCCGGCCGGGTCCGTGCCGATGCGCTCGGTGAAGAAGGCCGCGGCGGAGGTCACTTCGGCCTGCCCCGGCACCTCCTTGAGGGCCGCGCGGGCCCGGTCCGCGTCCTGGGCGCGGGTCAAGAACACCTGGACCCGCGGGCCGAAGTCGTGGTCGGTGGAGACCTCGTCGTCCAGGCCCAGCACCTCCGAGCCGTCGCCCAGCAGCGCGGCGCTGTGCTCGACACCGGCCAGGGGCGGGGCCACGGAGCGTTCGTAGAAGGATCGGGAGAGTTCGCGGCCGTTCATGCCCCTATGGGACGCCGGCGCGGGGCGCGCCGCACACCGATTTCAGCAGGTGGCCGGGGCGAGTTGACGGAGTGTGCCGGGCTGCATTGGCTCGCGGTGAGCCACGCCACAGGATCGGAGGGTGGACATCCGCGCCACGAATCAGGCCGCCGCGCCCCGGCGAGGGGCGGCCGCGCCACGGGAAAGCGCCGCTTGGGAGGTGCGATGCTGCGGACATCCGCCCGGCCGCACGGGCTCCACCGCGGTACGGCGCTTGGCCGGACCGCCGCCGCGCCGCGGTCCGGGCCCTCCCCGCGATGGCCGAGCCCCTGCGCACCCCGCTGGCCGCCCTTCCCCGTACGGCCGCGATGACGGTCCAGCGCGTCGAACTCGCCCGCCGGCTGGTGGAGTTCCAGCGGCGGACGTCCCCCTGAACGCCCCCGTGTCCACCGGGGCACCCGCGAGAAAGGTCATGTTGGATGTCCACAGTGCAGGACGGCACGGCCCGTTCCCCCCGAGCGACGAAGAAGGGCTGGGCGGCCGTACTGGCCGTGGCCCTGGGCATCTTCTGCCTGATGACGTCCGAGCTGCTGCCCGTCGGACTGCTCACGCCCGTGGGTGAGGCGCTCGACGTCTCCGAGGGCGTGGCCGGGCTGATGGTGACCGTACCCGGCCTGGTCGCGGCCATCTCGGCGCCGCTGATCACCGTGGCCGCCGGGCGGATCGACCGGCGCGTGGTGCTGTGCGTGCTGGTCGCCCTGGTCGGCGCGGCCAACCTGGTCTCCGCGATCGCCGCGAACTTCACCACCGTGCTGATCGCCCGGCTCCTGATCGGCGTGGCCGTCGGCGGATTCTGGGCGATCGCCGGCGGGCTGGCGCTGCGGCTGGTGCCCCAGGAGAAGGTCGGCAAGGCCACCGCGGTCATCTTCGGCGGGGTGTCCACCGCCTCCGTCCTGGGCGTGCCCATCGGCACCCTCATCGGCGATCTCAGCGGCTGGCGGCCCGCGTTCGCCGCGGTCGGCGCGCTGGGGCTGCTGTCGCTGGTGGCGCTCGTGGTGCTGCTGCCCAAGCTGCCGGCCACCACGACGGTACGGTTCCCCGAACTGCCCCGGCTGCTGGGCGCCAACGGCGGCGTACGCACCGGGGTACTGATCACCTTCCTGCTCATCACCGGGCACTTCACCGCGTACACCTTCGTCCGGCCGGTCCTGCAGGACATCTCCGGCATCGACGGGAGCTGGATCGGCACCCTGCTGCTGATCTACGGCGCGGCCGGCATCGTGGGCAACTTCCTCGCCGGGTCGAAGGCTTCGCGCGACGCCCGCCGTACCGTCATGGCCATCACCGCGGCGCTGACCGTGGCCGTGGTGCTGCTGGCGCTCGTCCAGGGCAGTACGGCGGCGGGCGTGATCCTGCTGGTCGTGTGGGGCCTGGCCTACGGCGGGGTGTCCGTGACGCTGCAGACCTGGATCCTGCAGGCCGCGCCCAAGGCGCCGGAGGCGGCGACCTCGCTGTTCGTGGCCATGTTCAACCTGTCCATCGCGCTGGGCGCGCTGATCGGCGGCGTCGCCGTCGACAGCCTCTCCACGGCCGCCTCCCTGTGGATCGCGGCGGGCCTGGTCGTGCTGACGCTCCTCTCGGCGACCGCCGCCAAGCGCCCCAACGCCCCGTCCCGCCGCGCGGCGTCCGGCGCCCCCGCCAAGGACGCCCCGGACCTGGTCCCCGCCACGGACCGCTGACCGCCCGGCGCCCCTGCGCCGCCCCATCACACAGCACAGCACTGCCGCGCCGTGGCAGCGGGACCCCCTCCCGCTGCCACGGCGCGGCCGTCCGCTCCCACGCTCGCGTATGCACGCCTGCCGCCTGCCGCCCGCCGCCTGCCGTGGCCGGTGGCTCAACCGGCCGCGTGGGGCGGCCCGTTCGGCACCGCGCCGCTGCCGCGGTCGGTGGGGGAGCGGCCGATGCCGTCGGACCCTCGCCGCTGTGGCCGGGCGCCGATGCGGCGGAAGAAGGGGCGCGGGCTTCGTACGGTCCCGGTCCCGGTGGCCGGGTGGTGTAGTCGTGTTCCCTGCGGTGACCGGGTGTTGCGGCGGGGCGGTGGAAGGGGTGGTCGTGCCGCGTAATTCTCTCCCGCTGGGCCGAGCGGTCTGTGATGCCGTCGGAGCCTCGCCGCGGTGGCCGGGCGCCGATGCGGCGGATGGGGGCGTGGTCTGCGTACGGTCGCGGTGGTCGGGTGGTGCGGTCGTGTTCCTCGCGACGGCCGGGCGCCGGGGCGGTGGAAGAGGGGGGCTGCCGGTGTACGCCTCCGGTGGCCGGGGTGCGGTCGTGTTCCCTGTGGTGGCCGGGTGCTGCGGAGGGAGGGGGCGGTCGTGCCGTGTGAATGTCTTCTGCCGCGACGGTGAGTGGCCGGTGGCGGTAGGGGGCGGTGGAAGTGCGGGTGGCGACGGCTCCGTTGGATGGGAGGGGAGTGGCGAAGGCTCGGTGGCGTACGGGGAGTTGAGGCGGGGGCGGCCCGGCTTGGTGTGGGCGGCGGGTGCGCGGGGTGGGTGCCGCGAAAGGCCGGCTGAGGGGGCAGCCGGCCTTTCGCGGTGGGGCCTGCGGTCGGAGGGTCAGGCGTGTGTCACGCCCCCGCGAAGGCCCCCACGGAGGTGGTCATGGACGCGAACTGGCGCTCGCCGTGCATCCATGCCACGTAGTCATGCAGGACGGACTGGTCCAGGGAGGTCAGCAGCGCGTTGCGGGCCTCGGCCGCCGCGCCCGCCGGGTGCCACAGCCGGATGCTCTCGCGAGCGGTGAGCTGGACCGCGGCGGTGCGGTCGCGCCGCTGCGCGGTGAACTTCTCCAGCCGCTGGACCATCTCGTCGGACGCGCAGTCCAGCAGGTCGCCCAGGACCACGGCGTCCTCCAGCCCCTGGCAGGCGCCCTGGGCCGCGTAGTGCAGCATCGGGTGCGCCGCGTCCCCCGCGAGCACGACCCGCCCGTCCGCCCACTGAGGAGCCGGGTCCCGGTCCACCAGCGCCCAGGCCTTCCAGTGGGAGCCCAGCTCCATGAGGCGGCTGGCGTCCGCGCCCATGCCGGAGAACTCCTTGCGCAGGTGCTCCTGGCTGACCGGCACGCCCTCGATGGGGTCCGCCACCCCGTTGTGGCTGCTGGCGGCCAGGTTCAGGTACTTGCCGCCGGAGATCGGGTACTGCACGAGGTGCCAGCCGGGACCGGCCCACCACGCCACCGACTTGGTCATCCGCAGATCCTGCGGCACCTGGTCCATCGGGATGACCTGCGAGCGGTAGACGGTCAGCCCCAGCACACGCGGCGCGCCGTCGTCGATCAGCTGGCCGCGGATCGCGGAGTTGATGCCGTCGGCGCCGATGACCGCGTCACCGCTGAAGCGCTTGCCGTCGGCCAGGACGACCGTGGCGCGCCCCTCCTCCTGCTCGTAGCCGGTGGCGGCGGACTCGGCGTGCAGCGTGATGTTGTCCGCCGCGCGGCAGGCCTCCAGCAGCTGGGTGTGCAACTCGTCGCGGTGCACCACGACATAGGGGTTGCCGAAGCGCTGCTGGTAGGCCTCGGTGAGCGTCATGCTCATCACGTGCTCGCTGGTGACGGCGTCCATGAACCGCAGCTCGTCCATGGGGACGGCCCGCGCACGGACCTCCTTGCCCACTCCGAGGAGGTCCAGGGCGTGCAGTCCGTTCGGCGCGATCTGAATGCCGGCGCCGATCTCGGAGAAGCGCTCGGCGCGCTCCAGGACGGTGACGTGATGGCCGTGCCGGGCAACGCTCAAGGCCGTGGCCAGGCCAGTGATGCCACCGCCGACGATAACTACCTCAGACATAGTGGTCCCTTCGCGATCCCCGTGTGTGAACCGGCCGGCGTTGCGCGGATCGGGGAGTGGGCAGTCGCCGAAGTGTGGAGGAATGTACGGGTCGGGGCCGGAGGGCCGGACCGGAAGAGAAGCGGCGGTGCGCGGGTCTACGGGCATGCACGAAGCGCATCCAACTCCCTTCGATGGCTGGGCAGTTGCCTCCGTCCGTCTCTCAACTTTGGCCGTAAGGCGCCCAGTGCGGCGAGGTGTGCCTGGCACCTGGTTGCGGGCCCGGATGGTGGTCCGGCCACCAGGTCACCGTTACAAAGCAGGGCATTTCGCCCCGGCGATGGTGGGTGCGGCCCCGGAGAAGAGTTTCGAATCACAAGGAATCCGTCGTATCCGGCGGCCGCTCGCCGCACACGCCTACCACGACGTGTGACCAGTGGTGTACGGCGTGTGTCCGGAATCGGTCTGTCCGCGTCCGCCCCTGACGACTTACGCTCCAGATCGCGACATCGGACAGTGCGTCCGCAGGAACCGCGGCCACGGCCGTGGAGCCGGATCTCCCAGTCCCTGAGATCCCGTCAGGGGCCCCTTGGGTCATGGTGCACGGAGGGGGATGGGCAGGTTCGTGGCGTCTGCGGCGCCCTACTGATCCGGTCCGCCCTTCCCAGTTCGGCCGTCCCGGGGCACTCCCGCGCCCCCGGGCCCTGGGAAGGGCGGAACCGCGCCGGACGGCGAGGAGAGGAGCCTCGCCCCGGCGTGCAGCCGCCATCGGGTGCAGCCGGACGCGCCCGGTGGCGGCGGTCGTCTTTGCGCCACGCGGTCGGCCGCGCCGCCGCGCAGTGGTGTGGCCCATTGACAGTGGTCCCGCCCCTCCGGCGGCGCAAGGGGGTTCCCGGACACGCCGCGCGCCGGTGCCCGTCCGTGGCGGTCGGCTCCGGCCCGTATCCCGCCCCCGGATGCTGGCGGTCCGTCAATTCGCTTCCTGCGCGCCCTCGTTGGCGCGGTCCGCAGGGGTGAATCCGGCCATCGTGGCCGAGGCGTGCGGGCGGGCCGTTCCGGAAGGTGGCCGCCGTAGCGTTACGGCCCGATGTCAGGTGACGGTGCCCTCTTGCCAGGCGCGGTCCAGGATCTCCTGCACCGTCTCCTGGACCGTCTGACGGGAGGTGTCCAGCCACAGCCCGATGCGCGGGGTGTCGCGGTGCAGCACCGCGTCCAGGTCCGCCACCGTCCACGCGGGCCCGTAGGCGGACTTGGCGCGCTCGGCCTCGCGTACCTCGACCGCCGCGGGGTCCGGGGTCAGTACGACCACGGCGAGCGGGCGGGTGCGTACCTGCGCGGTGAACTCGGTGAGGTGCTCGCCCAGCAGGACGTCCTGGGTGATGACGGTGAATCCGTCGGCGGCGTACCGGTCGGCGCACTCGGCGGTGAGGCGGTGGCGCAGCCGCAGCTGGGCGACGGCGTCCCGGCCGGCGTCGGGCGTCATCTCGGCCCGGCCGCCGACGACCATGCGGCGGAAGATGTCGCCCCGCAGATGCACCGAGCGCGCCAGCCGCTCGGCGAGGGCCTGGGCCACGGTGGACTTGCCCGCCGCCT
Source organism: Streptomyces sp. UF-297 (assembly GCF_058245575.1). Classification (NCBI taxonomy): domain Bacteria; kingdom Bacillati; phylum Actinomycetota; class Actinomycetes; order Kitasatosporales; family Streptomycetaceae; genus Streptomyces; species Streptomyces sp. UF-297. The sequence goes on from NZ_JBSIBZ010000003.1 coordinate 189,181, forward strand.
GGATCCCGGTGATCACCACGACGCCCGGAGCGCTCCAACTCTCGTGCCGGGGCGTGGTGTCGGGCTCCTGGTGAACGGCGTGCGTCATGGGGTGCTCTCCGCCTCTCCGCGGTACCGGCCCGGTGCCCTGCCCGCGCCGCGACCGTACATCGGACCGCGGTCGATCAGCCTCCGATTTTCCCGCCGGCGCCCTCGCGCGCGCCCGTTTCCCGCGCGCCCGGCTCCCGCATGCCTGCTTCCCGCGCGCCTGCTTCCCGCACGCCCGGCTCCCGCGCCATCGCCGCCTCGATCCCGTCCAGGATCACCGCCAGCCCCGCCTCGAAGGTGAGTCTGCCCTCCCGTTCCAGGTACGGGGTGGCATCGCCCTCGGGTACCGGGGTCGCGCCCTGGCTCTCCAGCCACAGGAGCGCGGGGAAGCGCTCGGCGAAGTCCGGTGCCACCTCCTCCACCACGGGGGAGCGGGTGAACCACCACTCCTCGTCCGACACCCCGGTGCTCGCCGCCGCCTGCCGGGACTCCGCGACCGTACGGGTGGCCCCGCCGACGAAGTGGAACAGGGTGCCCACCACGCGCCGCAGCACCCCCGGCGGCAGCCCGGTCCCGCGCAGGATGCGCACCAGCGCCTCCAGGGAGGTGTACTCGTTGGGTCCCAGGACCGGGCGGGCCTGGGAGACCTGGAGCACCCAGGGGTGGCGCAGGTAGAAGTCCCACATCGCGTCGGCCCAGGTCAGCACGGCACGGCGCCAGCCCGCCGCCAGGTCGTAATCGGCGGGGAGTTCGGCCAGCACCTGGTCGTACATGAGGTCCACCAGCTCGCTCTTGCTGGGGACGTGGGTGTAGAGCGCCATGGCCGTACGCCCCAGCCGCTCGCCGACCGCGCGCATGGACAGCGCCGCCATCCCCTGCTCGTCCGCGACGGCCACCGCCGCGTCGACGATCGCGTCCACGCTCAGCTTGGGCTTGGGCCCCGGACCGGTCCGGGCGGTCCCGGACCCCGCGGCGCGCCACAGCAGCTCCATCGAACGGCGCGCGTCGCCCTGTCCGGCAAATACGACCACAGGCATCCCCTTACGCCATAAACCAATATTGCGATGGCATCTCTTTACGGCCTAAGGTTATCAGTGAAGGCGGCCCCTGCGCCGCCGCTTTGGGTCTTTTGTGTCCGATCCGCCCTTTCGGCCCGACCGGACCCGTACCGCCTGCCCGCTGCCACCCGATCGTCCTGTCTCCCGGCACCCGATCGTCCCGTCTTCCTGGCACCCGACCGACACCCGACCGACTCCTGATCGACTCCCGATCGTCCCGTCTCCCGGCCGACTCCCTCCTGGAGGATTCGATGGCGGCATCACCCGTCGCGCTCATGCAGGTCACCGACGTCCGGCGGATCACCCCGCGGACGGCCCGGATCACCTTCCACGGCGAGGGCCTGGACACCCTGCCCTCCTGGCCCGACCAGCAGCTCAAGCTGTGCTTCCCCCGGCCGGGGCAGCGCGAGCCCCGGCTCCCCGCGCAGGACCCCGACGGCGACGCGATGCGCTGGTACCAGGCCTTTCTCGCCATCCCCGAGGACGAGCGGCCCTGGATGCGCAGCTATACGGTGCGCGCCCGCGACCCCGAGCGCGGCCTGATCACCGTCGACTTCGTCCTGCACGAGAACGCACGCCGGGCGGGCGAGGGGGAGGGGGCCGCGGCGGCGGACGGCCCGGCGACCCGCTGGGCGCGCTCGGCCCGGCCCGGTGACGTCCTGGGCCGGTACGGCCCCTCGGCGGAGTACGCCAGGCCGCGGGCCCCGGCCCAGTGGCTGCTGCTGGCCGGCGACGAGACCGCGCTGCCGGCCATCGCCACCCTGCTGGAGGCGCTGCCCGCCCAGACCCGCGCGGTGGCCTGCGTCGAGGTCGAGGACGCCGCGGAGGAACAGCCGCTGACCAGCGGCGCCGAGCTCACCGTGCACTGGCTGCACCGCGACGGGGCGCCCGCCGGGCGCGGCGAGGGCCTGCTGCGCGCCGTACGCGAACTCCCCTTCCCGCCGGGTGAGGCGCACGCCTGGCTCGCCGGTGAGGCGGGCTGTGTACGCGCCCTGCGCCGGCACCTCGTACAGGAGCGCGGGCTGGACAAGAAGGCGGTGGAGTTCACCGGCTACTGGCGGCGCGGGCTGACACAGGACGACGCCCCCACCGAGGAGGACCTGGCCGACCTGCGCGAGCGCCCGGGCCAGGCGTGAGGGCAGGGGCGCCGGGCCGCCGATGTGGGCTCGAAGCCGCCTCGCCGCAGTCCGGTGAGGTTCCCCGCACCCCAAAGGGGCGCGGGGGACTGCGCGAACAGCCGCGACGCACCCGCAGGCGACTCGCCGCATATCCAGCGCATATCCAGCGGAGCGCTTACGCGGCGGCGCGGTGCCCCTTCGGCTCGGGCGCGGCCAGCGCCGCCTTGCTGACGTCGGCGACGACCTCGACCACGTCGGGGCCGTACGCCTGGGAGTTGACGACCTTCAGCAGCAGGCAGAACTGTCCGTCCGCGCCGTACCTGCGGGCCAGCCGGGCCCGGTTGCGCACCAGGTGGCGCACGGCCGCGCGGTGGGTGACCGGCCGCTGCCCGGCCGCCAGGAAGACCGGCCGGCCGCTCTCCCCTGCGGTGAGCCGGGCCAGCAGCACGTACTCCACCGCGCCGGGCTCCACGTGATAGGTGGAGCCGCCGACGGTGAACGAGCCGCGCCCCAGGCCCAGTTCGTCACCGGGGTGCACCGCGACGCCCGGCAGCAGATTGGCCATATGGGCCGCCAGGCGGCGGTGCGCCGTCGGGTCGCCGACGCAGAACTCGGTCCGGGCGCCGAACCCCTGCAGCCCGGTGTCGTGCGGCGCGACCTCCGCGTGCGCGCCGCAGTTCTCGATCACCGCGGCGAGCCCGAGCAGCGCCAGCGCGTCATGGCGCGGGATGCTCCAGTGCGCCGCCGCGCTGTCCCGGTGGGTGACCAGCACGCACTCCGAGCCGTCCGGCAGGCCGAAGAAGCTCTGCTCGCGGGCGGGCTTGCGGCGGGCCGCGGCGGACTGCGCCGCCCAGCCGCCCGCCAGGCCCACGAGCAGGGCGGCGACCACCGCGATCAGAAGCGTCAGGGTGTCGTTCATGGGCGGCGAGCGTAGCCGCGCCCGGTTGTGTGTTCGAGGCCGGGGGCGGGCGCTGGGATGGCTTGTCCGGGTCCGTACGGCATGCGGCTCACACCCCCTATGCCCCGCGTGACCCCCTGTCCTGAGAGCGGTCCCCCGAGTAGGCTCCGGCCGCTGCCGCCCGCGCCCGCGTTGGAGGGATGTCCCGGATGACGAACGCTTCAGGCCGCCTTGCACCAGGTCCCGTACGGGGCCGTACCGCCCGCAGATTCCCCGCCCGCGGCCTGCCCGCCCTGGCGGTGGCCGCCGCGCTGACCGGCTCGCTGGGGGCCGCCGCCGCGCCCGACCGGCCCGCGGCGCCCGACCGCACCCCCGCCAAGACCCCGGTCGCGGTGGGCCACGGCGGGGCGGTGGCCAGTGTGGACCCGGACGCGTCCGCCGCCGGGATCGAAGTGCTGCGCAAGGGCGGCAACGCCGTGGACGCGGCCATCGCCACCGCGGCCGCGCTCGGCGTCACCGAGCCCTACTCGGCGGGCATCGGAGGCGGCGGCTACTTCGTCCGCTACGACGCCAAGTCCCGTACTGTGCAGACCCTGGACGGCCGCGAGACCGCGCCGCGCAGCGCGGGCAAGGACCTCTTCCTGGAGGACGGCAAGCCCATCCCCTTCGACCAGGCCGTCACCAGCGGGCTCGGCGTCGGCACCCCCGGCACCCCCGCCACCTGGGACCTCGCGTTGAAGAAGTGGGGCAGCCGCTCGCTGGCGCAGGTGCTGCGGCCCGCCGAGAAGATCGCCAAGGACGGCTTCACGGTCGACGCCACCTTCCGCAGCCAGACCGCGCTCAACGAGGCGCGCTTCAGGGACTTCCCCGACACCGCCGCCCTCTTCCTGCCCGGCGGAAAGCTCCCCGAGGTCGGCTCGCGCTTGAAGAACCCCGATCTGGCCCGTACGTACAAGGAGTTGGGCGAGCGGGGCGTGCGCGAGCTCTACAACGGGCGCCTCGGCCGGGACGTCGTGCGCACCGTCCGCACCCCGCCGGTACGGCCCGGCGCCGGGCGCAAAGTGCGGCCGGGTGACATGACCGCCAAGGACCTGCGGGCCTACGAGGTGCGCCGCCAGGCACCCACCCGCATCGGCTACCGCGGCCTGGACGTGTACGGCATGGCGCCGTCCGGCTCCGGCGGCACCACCGTCGCCGAGGCCCTCAACATCCTTGAGCGCAGCGACCTTTCGCGCCTGGGCGAGAAGGAGTATCTGCACCGCTACATCGAGGCGAGCCGGATCGCGTTCGCCGACCGGGGCCGCTGGGTGGGCGACCCGGCCTTCGAGGACGTGCCCACCAAGGGCCTGCTCTCGCAGCGCTTCGCGGACTCCCGGCAGTGCCTGATCAAGGACGACGCGGTGCTCACCAGCCCCGTCCCGCCCGGCGACCCGCGCAAGCCGCGGGCCTGCGACAGCGGCGGCAAGGCCGCGCCGACGACGTACGAGGGCGAGAACACCACGCACCTGACCGTCGCGGACAAGTGGGGCAATGTCGTCGCCTACACCCTCACCCTGGAGCAGACCGGCGGCAGCGGCATCACCGTCCCCGGCCGCGGCTTCCTGCTGAACAACGAGCTCACCGACTTCTCCTTCGCGCCCGCGAGCCCCGCCGTGCACGACCCGAACCTGCCGGGTCCGGGCAAGCGGCCGCGCTCCTCGATGTCGCCGACCATCGTGGTCAAGGACGGCCGTCCGGTGCTGGCCCTGGGGTCGCCGGGCGGCGCGACCATCATCACGACCGTGCTGCAGACCCTGGTCAACCACCTGGACCGCAAGATGCCACTGGTCGACGCCATCGCCGCGCCGCGCGCCAGCCAGCGCAACGCGGCCGCCACCGAGCTCGAACCGGGGCTGTTCACCAGCCCGGTCCGCGCCCGGCTGGAGGCGCTGGGCCATGTGTTCAAGGAGAACCCGGAGATCGGCGCCGCCACCGGCGTGCAGCGCCTGCCGGACGGACGCTGGCTGGCGGCGACGGAGAAGGTCCGGCGCGGCGGGGGCTCGGCGATGGTCGTACGGCCCGAGGGGCGCTAACCCTCGGCGAGTTCACCAGGCGTCCAGGCCCATCTGACGGCGCCCCAGCGCCGTCAGGTCGGCGGCGGTGGCCCGGCCCCGGTAGTCGCTCTCGTAGTCCTCGGGGGCGAAGTCGGGCGGGCTGCCGCCGCGCAGGAACGCCTCCTTCTGGCGCTCGGCGTACGCGGCGTTCTTCGCGCACAGCGGCGCCGCGGCGATGTACATCACGTTGCCCCAGCGGGTCGTCCCGTTGACGTCGGCGACGGAGTGGATCAGATCGGTGTGCCACCACACCGTGTCGCCGGGCTCCATCGCCGGGATCGGGGTATGGGCCGCGGCCAGCGCCGGGTGCCAGGTGTCCGTCACCGGCAGCACCTTGCCGAGCGAGACCCCGCACAGCTCGTCCTCGGGCACGTCCGGCATCAGCGGGCGCAGCATCAGGTAGACGGCGGCCCGCGCGATGGGCACCAAGTGCAGTACGCCGTCGGTCGGTTCCATGTCCGTCAGCGCGGTCCACCCCTGGAATGTACGGAAGACGCTGCACCGCTGGGTGGAGGGGTACTCCTCGACCTCGGTGCGCCAGGCCGCGTCCCACGGGTCGTACGCGCGCCAGTCCCCGGCGAAGACGTGCCGGAAGACCTTGCGGTAGGCGGGGTCCAGCCAGCGCTCGGCGGCGCCGGAGTCGATGTGCGCGCCCAGCCCGAAGGAGGAGTCGCCCGGCTCGCGGCGGCGGACCCGGTCGGCGTAGGCGATGTCGCGGCCCGGGTCGAACCAGGCGCGGCCCTGGGAGGCGTGCTGCCAAAGGGAGTTCAGGAAGCCGCGGGCGGCGGCCATCCGCTCGTCCTGGCGGGCCTGGACCTGCGGCCCGGACCAGTACAGGGGGAAGATCTGCGGGCGGCTGGAGGAGAGCGTGCCGAAGAAGTCGTCGGCGGCGCCCCGGTAGGTCTCCTCGAAGCGGTTGCGCTCCAGATAGCCGGCCAGTTCGCCGTCCCAGCGCTCGGCCAGGGCGCGCGGGAAGGTCTGGCGCACGACGGCGCAGCCGCGCCGGGCGATCGCCTCGCGGGTGGCCCGCGGGACCGTACCGGCCTCGATGTCGCGCTGCCGCACCACGGGGATCACCTCCTCGCCCCGCTCGCGCGCGGCCGCGACGGCGGCGGACTCGCGCCGCATCTCGGTCTCGACCTCGGCGAAGATCTCCGCCAGCCGTCCGGCGCCGCCCAACTGCGCGCGCAGTTCCGCTTTTGCGGCGCGTACGGCGGCGCCGAGGTCGGCGGGCGGCTCGCCGGCCCGCGGATGCGCTGCCTGATCCGTGCTCATGCCGTGCACCTCCGTCCGTCAGCAGGGCCCGCCCACCGGTAAGGAAGGAGCCCTTACTAACCCTCTTCCGTAAAGTAGCAGCGGCCAATACGGGCGACTAGGGGTGCCATGGAGATCGGCAGGGGCGGCGCCGGAGGGCGCGGGCGGCGGGCGCTGCCCGGCATGAATCTGGTGCGCGAACTGACCGACCAGATCGTGCTGGACACCGTATTCGAGCAGGCGCCGATCACCCGCGCCGAGGTCGCCCAGCGCACCGGCATCTCCAAGACGACCGTCTCCGAGGCCTTCCGCCGCCTGGAGGGCGCGGGCCTGCTGCGCACCGCGGGGACACAGCGCGGCCGCCCCGGCAGGGCCGGTACGTACTACCGGGTCGCCGCCGACGCGGGCTTCGTCATCGCCGTCGACCTCAACTCCACCGAACTGCGGCTGTGCGCCGCCGACATCTTCGGACAGCCCTTCCTGGAGAGCGCCCACCCGCCGCCGCACCCGCACGACCGCGAGCACGTCGCCGGACAACTGCGGGAGCTGGTCCGGGGCGCCATGGAGCAGGGGACCGCGGGGCACCGGCGGCTGCTGGCGGTCGGCGTCTCGGTGGCCAACCCCGTCGATCCGGTCGGCGGCAATGTCGTCGCGCTGGAGGAAAGCCCGTTCCCCGAGGGGCTGTTCCAGCCGCGGGACGCCCTGGAGGGCCTCTTCACCGCGCCGCTCCTGGTGGAGAACGACGTCAATCTGGCGGCGGTAGCCGAGCGGTGGCGCGGCGCGGCCCGCGAGAGTGCCAGCTTCGCGTACGTGCACATCGGCGCGGGGCTGGGCATGGGGCTGGTCATCGACGACCAGCTGATCCGGGGCGCGCGCGGGGTGGCCGGTGAGATCGGCTATCTGAGCCCGGGGCGGCGTACCCCAGGCGGCGCGACGGACCGGCCCGCGCTGGCCAGGGCCGTCGCCGAGGAGGGCTTCGGGCCCGGCGAGGGCGTGGACGCGGTCGGCGCGGCCCGGGCGGTCTTCGCGCGGGCCGCGGCGGGCGACGCCGAGGCGCGGGCCGTCATCGACCGCGTGGGCCGCACCATCGGCGAGGCGGTGGCGGCGGTCTGCGCGGTGGTGGACCCCGAACTGGTCGTCCTGGGCGGCCCGATCGGCCTGGAACCCGCCCTCGTGGAGCCGGTCCGCGCCGCCGTCGCCGCACAGGCGCCGCTGCCGCCGCCCATCGCGCCCGGCGCGCTGGGGGAGAACGCGGCGCTGCACGGGGCGCTGGTGCTGGCGCTGCGGCGCGGGCGGGCGGAGCTTTCGGGGCGGGGCTGAGCGGGACGGGGGGCGATACGAGGGGTTCGCCACGGGGGCGGGCGGTACGGGTCGGGTGGGGCTTCTGGTACGGCGCCGGGCGGTACGGGTCGGGCGGGGCTTCTGGTACGGCGCCGGGCGGTACGGGCGGGCGGGGCCTGCCGCGCGGTGTCGGGTCCTGGCGTGTCCGGACGGTGACCCGCTGACGCGCCGTTGTCAGTACCCCCGGGTAATGTTCTGAACTGTTGGCACAACCGGCAGTTGAGCAGGGTTGAGGCAAGGGGGGATCGTGGCCACGGCCGACAGCGGGGGATCCGCGAACAGGGAATCCGCAAGGGGGACGTTCGCGGGCGGGGAGTGGGAAGGACTGGCCGGGCAGGCGCGGGCGCTGCGGGCGGGCGAGGTCTCGTCCGTGGAGCTGGTGCGGCGCTCCCTGGCGCGTATCGAGGCGACCCAGGACAGCGTCAACGCCTTCCGGCTGGTGCGCGCCGAGGCGGCGCTCGCGGAGGCACAGAAGGCGGATGCCGCTCTGGCGGACGGCGCGCGGCAGCCGCTGCTGGGCGTGCCGGTCGCGGTGAAGGACGACACGGACGTGGCGGGGGAGCCCACGGCCTTCGGCTGCGAGGGCCAATTCCCGCCGAAGTCACAGGACTCGGAGGTGGTGCGGCGGCTGCGGGCAGCGGGCGCGGTCATCGTCGGCAAGACCAACTCCTGCGAGCTGGGCCAGTGGCCGTTCACCGAGGGCCCGGCCTTCGGCGACACCCGTAATCCGTGGAATCCGGACCGCACTCCCGGCGGCTCCTCGGGCGGCTCGGCGGCCGCGGTCGCCGCCGGGCTGGTGCCCGCGGCGCTGGGCACGGACGGCGCGGGCTCGGTGCGCATCCCCGCCGCCTGGACCCACCTGGTGGGCATCAAGCCGCAGCGCGGCCGCATCTCCACCTGGCCGGACCCCGAGTCCTTCCAGGGCATCACCGGCATCGGGCCGCTGGCCCGCACGGTCGAGGACGCCGCGCTGCTGCTGGACGCGGCCTGCGGCAACCACGAGGGCGACCTGCACCGCCCGCCGGCGATTTCGGCGCGGGAGGCCGTCGGCCGCGATCCGGGGCGGCTGCGTATCGCGCTGTCCTGGAAGCCCGCGCGCACCTTCACCCCCAAGTCCCTGCACCCGGACGTGCGGGCCGCGGTCACCTCCCTGGCCCGCACCCTGGCGGGCCAGGGGCATCTGGTGGAGGAGGCCGAACCGGACTACGGCCTCATCGGGCTGGCGTTCGTGCCGCGGGCCACGGCGGGCCTGCGCGAATGGGTGTCCCGGGTCCCCGACCGCCGGCTGCTGGACCGGCGCACCCGCGAGGCGGCCCGGTTCGGGCGGCTGCTGGGCGGGCGCGCACTGCGCCTGGCCCGGGCCGCCGAGGCCCGCGAACGCGGCAGGATCGGCGCGCTGTTCGGCCCGTACGACGTCCTGCTCACCCCCACCACCGCGACTCCGCCGCCGAGGGTGGGCACGCTCGCGCGGATGAGCGGCTGGCAGACGGACATGGCCATGATCGCCGCCTGCCCCTACGCCTGGCCGTGGAACGTACTGGGCTGGCCCGGCATCAGCGTGCCCGCCGGTTTCGACCGGGCCGGGCTGCCGCTGGGCGCCCAACTCCTCGGCCCGGCGGGCAGCGAGCCCCTGCTGATCTCGCTGGCCGCCCGCCTGGAGGAGGAACTGCGCTGGTGCGAGCGGTGGCCGGGAGCGATACCCCCGGCCACCGGCCCGGACCGCTGAGTGGACCGGTCGCGCCTCAGCCCAGCAGCTTGATGATCGCCTCGGTGGAGTCGGTCTCGCCCAGCCGCGGGAAGATCTTCTCCAGGCTGTTGCGGTGCGCGTCGGCGTCCATGTCGGTCACCGCGTCCGTGGCGACGGTGACGTGGTAGCCGTGCTCGTGCGCGGCGCGCGCGGTGGACTCCACCCCGATGCTGGTGGCGATGCCCGCCAGCACGATCTGGGTGACACCGCGCCGGCGCAGCTCCAGGTCGAGCGCGGTGCCGTGGAAGGCGCCCCACTGCTTCTTGGTGACGGTGATGTCGCCCGGCTGCCGGTCGAGTTCGGCCACCAGCGTCTCCCAGCCCTCGGGGCGGGTGCCGCCGGGCAGCCCGGCCTCCGTACGGCCCGGAGCGCCGCCGGCGACGTTGACCAGCACGACCGGCAGCCCGCGCTCGCGGAAGGCGGCGGCCAGCCGGGCACCGCGCTCGACGATCTCGGCGGCAGGGTGGACGGAGGGCAGCGCGACGATGCCCTTTTGGAGGTCGATCAGGACCAGCGCGGTGGTGGGGTCGAGGGTGGTGGCGGGCATGGTTCTCTCCTTGTGAGGGGTGTGACGGGGACGCGTGCGGCATGAGGCATGAGGCATGAGTCGTGCGGCATGCGGTGTGCGGACGGCCGGATGTCGGCGAACGGGCCGAACTCCGGGGAAGGGAAGGTCAGTCGACGAAGGTCGGCCGAGGGAGGTCGGCTGAAGGAGGTCAGTCGGGGGCGGCGCGCAGTGTGCGGTCGGCCAGCGTCAGCGCGAGCAGCAGCACGCCGAGGACGACACCCACCAGCGCGATGTGGTGCAGCCCGCCGTCGCTCGCCCGCTGCCCGTACAGCAGCCCGATCAGGCTGGAGGCGGTGATCGCGCCGAGGTACTGCGCGGTGCGCTGGAGCCCGGCGGCGGCGCCCACGCCGTCGGCCGGGGCCTGGGCGTAGACCGCGGCCTGGTTGCCGGTGGAGGACAGTCCCTGCGGGATGCCGAACAGGGCACCGGCCAGCAGGAGTACGGCCAGCGGCGAGCCGCCGTCCAGCAGCAGGAACACCGCGCTGCCGACGGCGAGGCAGACCGCGGCGACGGTCAGCGGCGCGCGGAAGCCCTTGGCCCGCGCCCCGGCCACCGAACACACCGCGGCGGCAATCGACATCGGCAGCATCACCAGCCCGGACTGGAACGGGGTGAAGCCGTGCCCCTCCTCCAGCCACTGGCTGAACCCGTACAGGACGCAGTAGATGAGCAGATACGCCAGGCCGTGGCGCAGATAGGTGCGCACCAGACCGCGGTTGCGGGCCAGCATCCGCAGGTCGATGAACGGCTGCGGGTGCCGCAGCTGCCACCACACCAGTACGGCCGCCAGCACACCGGCCGGCGCCAGCAGGTACCACTGCGGGGCGTCCAGGCGCAGCAGGAAGACCATCGCGGTGGTCAGCGTCGCCGTGAACAGCGCGATGCCCAGCGGGTCGAGGGAGGTGGCGGGGGCAGGGGAGTGCGGCGGCTGCTCGGCGCGCGGACGGTCGGCGGGCAGCCAGACCAGTGCGCAGCCCAGGCCGATCAGGGCGAGCGGCACGTTCACGGCGAAGACCCCGCGCCAGCCGGTGGTCGCCGCCAGCAGGCCGCCGAGCGTGGGGCCCACGGCGGCGCTGGCCAGGGCCGCCAGTGAGAGACGTCCCAGGACGCGCCGCGGGGTGGGGCGGCCCACCCGCTGCGACTCGGCCCGCAGCATCGCCATGGCGGCGGGGTAGGCCGCGGAGGTGCCGATACCCAGCACGACGCGCGAGACGATCAGCAGGGCGAAGGAGGGGGCGAGGGCGCCGATCAGCCCGCCGGCCAGCACCGTCACCAGACCGGCCAGGAAGATCCGGCGCGGCCCCAGCCGGTCGGCCAGCCGTCCCATGCAGGGCTGGCCCACGGCGCTGGCCAGGTACATCACCGAGACGAGCCAGGCGGTGCCCGCGGCACCGACGTGGAAGTCCCGGCCGATCGCCACCAGGGCGGTGGCGATCATCGTGGAGTTGATGGGGTTGAGCAGCGAGCCGAGCAGCAGCGGCGTCAACAGGCGGGCGCCGAAGCCCGGTTCCTCTCCGGCGGTGGCGGGTATGCCGCCGTCCGTACGGGAGGAGACGCCCGCCCTCACTCCCGCACCAGCCGCTTCAACAGCTCCGTCGCCTCGGTGAGGGTGCGCTGTTCCTTCGCGTCGAGGTGTCCGGCGATGGCGACGGCGAGCCAGTTGTTCTTGGACCGCCGTACCTCCGCCAGGGTCTTGCGGCCTTCTTCGGTGAGCGAGAAGACGACCTGGCGGCCGTCGGTGGGATGCGGGCTGCGCCGCAGAAAGCCCTGTTCCTCCAGTACGCCGATGGTCATGCGCATGGACTGCGGGCGGACGAGTTCGGCGCGGGCCAGCGCCGCGATGGTCGCGGGGCCCTCGGTGTCGATACGGCTGATCACGCCGCGCTGCGAAGCGGTCAGCTCGCCTTGCGGCGAGGCCGCTCTCAGCCGCCGCATCAGCAGTGCTGTGGCCACGCTCAGGTCTCTGGCCAGGCGTTCCTGTTCCTCATCGGGCTTGCCGGTCTCATGTGGCATACATCTACCGTAGGACTTCGACAGGGAAACTTGCAAGTTAGCCTGCCGTGTTTCCCTGCCGTGTTTCCCTGCCGTACTTCCTGCCGTCCTGAGCGTTGTCTTTCGCGTCGCCCGTCTCCGCCGTGTGCGGACCCGGAAAACTTCCCGTAGCGCCCCGGTGCCGCTCGCCGAAACATCCCTGGGGTCCAATGCGGGCGGGTGCACGGATCGCGGGGTACGGCCCGCGGGCGAACCGAGCGAGGAAGGGCGACGGCGTGCCGGAGGTTCAACCACGGGGCCCGGTGGACGAGTTCGCGTACGCGCTGCGCGGGCTCGCGGGCGAGCTGGATGCGACGGCCGGCTGGTACGGGGTCTTCGCGCACCGTGACCCCGAAGGGCTGCGCGCCTGCCTGGAGGGTCGCGACATCCCGCCCTGGGATGTGGTGGACGCGCTCCTCCAGGACCTCGCGGCCGTGCGCGACGACCGCACCGTACGGGACACGGAGGCCCGGCTGCGGCACCTTCGGGTGGCGGCCGCCGCCGACCACGACTCCCGCCCCGGCGGCCGGGCCGCGCTCCTGGACCGCCTCGGCGCCATGGTGCGCGAGCGCCGGCACGCGACCGTACGGCTGCGCGAACTCCAGCGCACGGCGCGGGAGTCCGCCGACTCGCCGGAGGCGGACCGCCGCACGCAGGAGCTGGCCTGGCTGCGCGACGACTACGCACGCGCCGACCTGCGAGTGCGTGAACTCCAGGCGCGACTGGCGGAGTTGGCGCGGGCGGAACTCGATGGCGAGGCCGAGGCCGCCGCGGTCGCACGGCGGCCTCGAGGGGCGCGATTCGCGGGCCTGGAGGCAGCCGAGGACTCATGCGGAGCGCCAACAGGCAGTCATGTGACGCACCATGACGAGATGGCAGGCGCAGAGAAGGATGTTCCGGCGGCGGGGAGCCCGGTGCAGGGGAGCGAAGGCATCGTTGCGCCCGAGGTGGCTGCCGCACCCCCGCGCGGCGCCCGCTTCGCCGGAGCGTACGAGGGGGAGCGGCCGAAAGCGCGGCCGGGCCGGCGGGCCGCCGAGCGCGCCGCGGCGGAGGCGGCGGAGGCGGCGTTGGCGGAC